>NZ_JBEXZS010000251.1:0-49565 GCF_040593685.1 Methylobacterium sp. EM32
CTCGGCATCCCCGATCACGGGCCACCCATCCCACCTCTCGCAGACTTGGTCAGGCAGACCTCACCAGCCTGACCGCCCGCGATTTTGCCCCGGTTACTCAGGCAGTGTTCTAGGTCTTTGATTCTGCCGCATTTTCTGCGACGAACCGGTATCCGCTTCGTCGGAAAATGCTTCAGGGGGAACCGCGCGCGACCCCGGCGCACTGGACCCGATCCGATCTCATGCGTTCCTGCCCTCGATGACGTTCCGCCTCGCCCACCTCACCGATCCGCATGTCGGGCCCCTGTCCCGCCCGCGCCTGCGCCAGCTGATGAGCAAGCGCGCCACCGGCTGGGTCAACTGGAGCCGCGGCCGCAAGCTCACCCACGACATGGAGATCCTGGCCGCTCTGGTCTCCGACCTGCGCGCAGCCGCGCCCGACCACATCGCCTGCACGGGCGATCTCTGCAACATCGGCCTGCCGAGCGAGTGGGACACCGCCCGCACCTTCATGGAGGGCTTAGGCGAGCCCGGCTTCGTCAGCTTCGTGCCCGGCAACCACGACGCCTATGTGCGCGGCTCGCTGAGAGGCCTCCTCGACGCCGTCGGGCCCTGGACCCGGGACGATGCCGGCCGCGACAAGGCGTTTCCCTATCTGCGCCGGCGCGGACCGCTGGCCCTCGTCGGCCTGTCCTCGGCGATCCCGACCGCGCCCTTCGTGGCGAGCGGGCGCCTCGGCTCCGAGCAGATCCGGGCCGCCGAAAAGCTGCTGTCGGATCTCGCCGCCGAGCCCGAGCGGCCGTGCCGCGTGGTGATGATCCACCATCCCCCCCATGTCGGCGGCGCCAAGGCGGGGCGCAACCTAACCGACGCCCACGCCTTCGAGGCGATGATCGGCCGGGTCGGCGCCGACCTCGTGCTGCACGGCCACAACCATGTCGGCTCGGTCGCCTTCCTGATGGCGCCCGGCGGGCGGCGCGTGCCGGTGATCGGCGCGCCCTCGGCCTCCGCCCGCGGCGGCGCGCTCAAGCACTGCGCCGGCTACCACCTCTATGAGATCGAGCGTACCGGCACCGGCTACTCCCTCACCGCTACCTTACGCGGCCTCCTGCCCGAGGGTGGGATGGGCGATCTCGGTACCCTGACCCTCAAGGCCTGAGGTCCAAGGCCTCACCCGCGCCGCAACAATTCAGGCGAGAGGGCGTTCTCCCGCCGATGCGCCCCCGCTCTCCGGGTGGCGCCGGTGTGCGGCAGGGGAGGCGGCGCGGCCGCCCGCGGCGGGGCTTCGCGTCCCGGCCCCGAGGAGCGAGGTCACTCCGATGGCGGACGAAGCAGGCGGCGTGAGGGCGCAGGTCGCGAACGCGCGGGCCGAGGATGTGGGCCGGGGCGTCGCCCGGGTCAGCGCGGCCCTGCTCCAGAGCCTCGGCCTCCAGGAGGGCCAGCCGATCGAGATCATCGGCAAGCGCCACACCACGGCGCTCGCCATCGCGTTGGGCCAGGAGGACGAGGGCCTGAGCATCATCCGCCTCGACGGCCTCCAGCGCGTCAATGCCGGCGTCGGCTCCGGCGACCACGTCGAGATCCGCAAGGCCGAGGTGCGCCCGGCGACCCGGGTGGTGCTGGCCCCGGCCCAGAAGAACCTGCGCCTGCAAGGCTCGGGCGAGGCCCTGCGCCGCACCTTCTACCGCCGGCCGCTGGTCGCCGGCGACGTGATCTCGACCTCGGTGCCCTCGCGCTTCAAGCGCGAGGAGGTGCCGGAGGAACTGCGCCAGATGCTCAGCCTGCCGGCCTACGGCCTGCAGGAGATCCGCCTCGTCGTGGTCTCGACCCAGCCGGCCCGCGGCATCGTCCAGGTCACCGCCGAGACCGAGGTCGAGCTGCGCCCGCTCTACGAAGAGCCGAAGGAGGTGCGGCGCGCCGACGTCACCTACGACGACATCGGGGGCTTGGGCACCACCGTCGACCAGGTGCGGGAGATGGTGGAATTGCCGCTGCGCCATCCCGAACTGTTTCAGCGCCTCGGCATCGATCCCCCGAAGGGCGTGCTGCTCTACGGGCCTCCCGGCACCGGCAAGACGCTGCTCGCCCGCGCCGTGGCGAACGAGACCGAGGCGCAGTTCTTCCACATCGCCGGCCCGGAGATCATGGGTAGCCAGTACGGCGAATCCGAGCAGCGCCTGCGCCAGATCTTCTCCGAGGCGCAGCGCAACGCGCCGGCCATCATCTTCATCGACGAGATCGACTCGATCGCCCCGAAGCGCGAGGAGGTCCGCGGCGAGGTCGAGCGGCGCATCGTGGCCCAGTTGCTCACCCTGATGGACGGCCTCGAGCCGCGCCAGAACATCGTGGTGATCGGCGCCACCAACCGCCGCGACGCCATCGACGAAGCCCTGCGCCGCCCCGGCCGCTTCGATCGCGAGATCATCATCGGCGTGCCCGACGAGCCCGGCCGCCGCGAGGTGCTGACCATCCACACCCGCGGCATGCCGCTCGGGGACAATGTCGACCTCGACGAGATCGCCCGCACAACCTACGGCTTCGTCGGCGCCGACCTCTCGGCGCTCGCCCGCGAGGCGGCGATGGACGCGCTCCGCCGCGTCCTGCCGCAGATCAACCTCAAGGAGGGCATCCCGCACGAGATCCTGGAGCAGCTCCAGGTCTGCCGCGAGGATTTCTTGAACGCCCTCAAGCGCGTCCAGCCCTCGGCGCTCCGCGAGATCATGATCCAGGTCCCGAACGTCACCTGGGACGATGTCGGGGGCCTCGGCGACGTGCAGACCAAGCTGCGCGAAGGCGTCGAGCTGCCCTTGCGCAACCCGGAGGCGTTCCGCCGTATCGGCATCCGCCCGGCCAAGGGTTTTCTGCTGTTCGGACCGCCCGGCACCGGCAAGACCTTGCTCGCCAAGGCGGTGGCCCGGGAGGCGCAGGCGAATTTCGTTGCGACCAAATCCTCCGACCTGCTCTCGAAATGGTACGGCGAATCCGAGCAGCAGGTCTCGCGCCTGTTCGCCCGCGCCCGCCAGGTCGCCCCGACGGTCATCTTCATCGACGAGATTGATTCGCTCGCCCCCGTTCGCGGCGGCGGCCTCGGCGAGCCCGCCGTGACCGAGCGGGTGGTCAACACCATCCTCGCCGAGATGGACGGCCTGGAGGAACTGCAGGGCGTGGTGGTGATGGCCGCGACCAACCGGCCGAACCTCGTCGATCCGGCTCTTCTGCGTCCCGGCCGCTTCGACGAGCTGGTCTACGTGCCGGTGCCGAGCATCGCCGGGCGGCGCCACATCCTGGGCATCCACACCCGCGCGATGCCGCTCGCCGACGACGTCGACCTCGACGGGCTCGCCGAGCGCACGACCCGCTTCACCGGCGCCGACCTCGAGGACCTGACCCGCCGGGCCGGCCTGATGGCGCTCCGCGAGAACCTGGCGAGCGAACGGGTGACGCAAGCGCATTTCGACGCGGCGCTCCGTGAGACCCGCGCCTCGGTGACGCCGGAGATGGAGCAGGATTACGAGACGATGCTGCGCACCCTCAAGCAGGAGGGCCCGCAGCGCCAGCCGATCGGCTTCGTGCCCCTGCGCCAAGCGGCGGAGTAGAGCGGGAGGTGCTCCCCGGCCTGTGGCGGATTAGCATCACGGGCCGGGCGGCGATTGTTTCCGCCCTGTTTTCGCCACAGCCCGGCGGCCAACCCGTTCGATCTGTTTCGAACGGGAGGGGGACCATGACCCGTCTGACCGCGCCGCGGCGCTGCTTGAGGCCGCTTCTGGCGGCGACCGCCCTGCTGAGCCTTGCGGCACCAGCCCACGCCATCAGCCTGCTCGAGCGCGGGCCGATCGCCGACTTCCTCACGGTGTTTCGCCAGCAGGGCGTACCGCGCCAGACCATCGGCTGGAACAGCCCCTACAAGCCCGGCACGGTGGTGATCTCGACCAGCCAGCGCCGGCTCTACTACATCCTGCCGAACCAGGAGGCCGTGCAGTACGGCGTCGGCGTCGGCCGCGAGGGTTTCTCCTGGGCTGGCACCAAGACCGTGACGATGAAGAAGGAGTGGCCCTCCTGGCGCCCGCCGGAGCAGATGATCAAGCGCCGCCCCGACCTGCCGCGCTACATGGCCGGCGGCAACGACAACCCGCTGGGCGCGCGCGCTCTCTATCTCGGCTCCTCGCTCTACCGCATCCACGGCTCGAACGAGCCGGAGACGATCGGGGCGGCCGTGTCCTCGGGCTGCATCCGCATGACCAACCGGGACGTGATCGATCTGTACGATCGCGTGAAGGTGGGGACGAAGGTGGTGGTGCTGCCGTAGGGTTCGTTCTTCCGGGTTGTCCGGATGCGAAGCGGCCATGTCGGCGTTTGTGCCGACATATCGAGCCGCTTCGCGGCACTTCTCATGCTGGATCCCGGATCTCCTTCCGCTTACGCCGCTCTCGTCCGGGAAAGGGCGGTGCGCGAATGGCGAAGGGCGGCTTCGTCTACATGCTGGCGAGCGGGCGCAACGGCACGCTCTATCTCGGATCGACGGTTGATCTGTGCCGGCGCCTTTATGAGCATCAGCAGGCTTATACGCCTGGGTTCACGACGCGCTACGGTGTGCTGAACCTGGTCTGGTACGAGCAGTACGACCTCGTCACTGAAGCTCGCCACTGCGAATACGCGCTCAAGAAATGGCGCCGCGCCTGGAGAATCTCGCTGATCGAGGCAATGAACCCGGAATGGCGTGATTTGTCAGTAGACTTCAACAGCTGAGCTCGTCGCACTTCCACACCGCCCCTTTCCCGGACGACTGAAGCGAAGCGGAAGGAGATCCGGGATCCAGCATAAGAAGTGCCGCGAAGCGGCTCTGTATGCTGCACCGTTGCAGACATAAAGACGCTTCGCGACTTTTTGCGCTGGATCCCGGATCTCCTTCCACTTCGTTTCAGTCGTCCGGGAAAGGGAGAGCCTTATGACGAATGTCCGCCTACAAGCTCGATCTTGTCGTGGAAGGCGGGCCGCCTAAACCGCTACAACCTTCCCCGGATTCATGATGTTGTCCGGATCGATCGCCCGCTTCAGCGTCCGCATCAGGTTCAGCGCTTCCGGCCCGTGCTCCAGCTCCATGAAGCGCATCTTTTTCTGGCCGATGCCGTGCTCGCCGGTGCAGGTGCCCTCCATGGCGATGGCGCGGGCGACCAGACGCTCGATGAAGCCGGTGACCCGGGCGATTTCGTCGGGATCGTCCATCATGACGAGCGGCGAGGTGTGGAAGTTGCCGTCGCCGACATGGCCCGCGATCGGCGCGGTGATCCCGGTCTCGACGATGTCGCGCTTCGTCGCGTCGACGCACTCAGCCAACCGCGAGATCGGCACGCAGACGTCGGTGGCGATGACCCGCGCGCCCGGCCGCATGCCGACCGCCGCCCAGTAGACGTCGTGGCGGGCCTGCCACAGCCGGGTGCGGTCCTCCGGCTTCGTCGCCCACTCGTAGGGACCGCCCTCGAACTCCGCCGCGATCTCGCCGAAGCGCTCGGCCTGCTCGCGCACGCTCGCATCCGTGCCGTGAAATTCGACAAGCAGCAGCGGGGTCTCGGGCAGGGTCAGCTTCGAGTAGGCGTTGCAGGCCGCGACCTGGACCTCGTCGAGGAGCTCGATCCGCGCCACCGGCAGGCCGGACTGGATCGTTACGATGACCGCGTCGCAGGCCGCCTTGATGCTCGGGAACGGGCACACGCCGGCGGAGATCGCCTCCGGGATGCCGGCGAGCTTGAGGGTCAACTCGGTGATGATGCCGAAGGTGCCCTCCGAGCCCACCAGCAGCCGGGTGAGGTCGTAGCCGGCCGAGGTCTTGCGCGCGCGTGGGCTGGTGCGGACGACGTCGCCGTTCGGCATCACGGCGGTGAGCGACAAAACATTGTCCTTCATCGTGCCGTAGCGCACCGCGTTGGTGCCCGAGGCGCGGGTCGCCGCCATGCCGCCCAGCGAGGCGTCGGCGCCCGGATCGATCGGGAAGAACAGGCCCTGGTCGCGCAGGTGCTCGTTCACCGCCTTGCGGGTCACGCCGGGCTGGACCACGCAGTCGAGGTCCTCGGCATGGACCGCCAGCACCTTGTTCATCCCGTTCATGTCGATCGAGATGCCGCCGAACGGCGCGTTGACGTGGCCCTCGAGCGAGGTGCCAGTGCCGAAGGCGACGACCGGCATCTTGTGGGCGGCGCAGACCCGCACCACCGCCTGCACGTCCTCGGTGCTCTCGGCATAGACCACCGCGTCCGGCGGCTGGTTGGCGACCCAGGTCAGGGTGCTGGCATGCTGCTCCCGCACCGCCTGCGAGGTGACGACGCGGTTGCCGAAGAGCGCGGTCAACTCGCGGATGACCGCCTCGACGGTCTCCGGGGACGGGCGCTCGCGGGTCGGAACAGGGCTTGGGGCGTTCATGGCGGATCTCCCGGACGGTGTGGCGACCGGACGGACCGGCCTTTTGCCGGCCACTCTAGCAGCCGTGTCCCGGCCGGCATATCCGGGCGCCCGGTCACGGAGAAGTGCGCTCCGGGGCTGACACCTTGCCCCAAGGTGCAACGCATCCGGGGATGCATCCCTTCCCCAAGCGTGGTACGTCCCAGGGCGCCCTTGTCATCCCGCTTGCGCTCACCGGGAGCCCCACAATGGCTGACGACCGTCCCGCCTCGGTCTTCTTCTTCGCGCCGTTCGTGTCGTCCACGATGGTGATCGAGCCGGGCTGGATCGATTACAACGGCCACCTGAACATGGCCTATTACCATGTCCTATTCGACCGGGCGGTGGACGAGGCGTTCGGCGTGGTCGGCCTCGGGCCCGACTATATGGAAACCGGACGCGGTACGACCTTCGCCGCCGAGGTCCATGTGCGCTATCGCCGCGAACTGGTCCTCGACGACCCGGTGCGGGTGACGCTGCAGCTCATCGCCTTCGATGAGAAGCGGATCCACTTCTATTCCGAGATCCGCCACGCCACCGAAGGCTGGGTCGCCGCCACCTCGGAGAACCTGTCCCTCCACGTCGACCCGGTGACGCGGCGCGTGGCGCCGTTCCCGGAGGACATCCAGGCCAATCTCTCGGTCATGCTCGGCTCGCATGCCCGGCTGCCGCGGCCCGACGATCTCGGTCGGGTGATCGGCATCCCGGACCGCAGCCATCCGCGGCCGGAGGCGATCGCCTTCGCGGCTGCCGGCGCGCGGGTCAGGCACTGAGGCCCGGGCCCGGCGCGTCGGTGCCACAAAACCGGCCATACGGCGCGGCAGCGCCGCCGAACTAGCAGTCCGGCGTCAGCGCCGCGGGACCACGATCGGCGCGGGCGGCGGCGGTGTGGCCTGCTGGCTCCGGATCTGCCCCTGAAGCTGGTTGGTCTCGAACCGGTTCTGCTGCTGGATGCTCCGCGTCTCGGCACCGGACGTGATCGAGCGGTTGATCCCCTCGACGGCCTGCTGGGAGCGGTTGGCGGGAACCTGGTTCTGCGCCAGCGCCGGGAGCGGCGCGGCGGCGAGCGCCAGGATCAGGAGGCTGTGGGCGCGCATCGGAATCCTTGTCATAGCGAGGGCCTGTCCGTGGGAGACGACGCCGGGACCCCTGCAAGGTTCCGGTGCAAGGGTTTCGGCGCTTGGTGAAAGAGGGATGCGCGACCCACCCTCGACGCCGTTCGCGTTTTGGTCCAGTGATGCGGGCATGACTCGCGACATCCCGGACGGGACTGCCCCCATCTCGATCTCCGCCCGCGCCCGCGCCGCGGTGGTGCCGCAGGACGCCTCCTACCTCACGGGGCTCAATCCCGAGCAGCGCCGCGCCGTCGAGGCGACGGAGGGCCCGGTCCTGGTGCTGGCCGGCGCCGGCACCGGCAAGACCCGGGTGCTGACGACCCGCATCGCCCACCTGATCTCGACCGGGCGCGCCCGGCCCTTCGACATCCTGGCGGTGACCTTCACCAACAAGGCCGCCCGGGAGATGAAGGAGCGCATCGGCGCGCTGATCGGCCCGGCCGGGGAGGGGATGCCGTGGCTCGGCACCTTCCACGCCATCGGCACCAAGATCCTGCGCCGCCACGCCGAGCTGGTCGGCCTGCGCTCCGACTTCACCATCCTCGGCACCGACGACCAGCTGCGGCTCCTGAAACAGGTGATCGCCGCGGCCGATCTCGACGAGAAGCGCTGGCCCGCGCGCAGCCTCGCCGGCACGATCGACGGCTGGAAGAATCGCGGCCTGTCGCCTGAGCAGGTGCCGGCGGGCGAGGCCTCGGCCTTCGGCTTCGGCAAGGGGGGCGGGCTCTACGCCGCCTACCAGGAGCGGTTGAAGTCGCTCAACGCGGTCGATTTCGGCGACCTGCTGCTGCTCTGCCTGCGGCTGTGGCGCGAGAATCCGGACGTGCTGACCAACTATCAGCAGCGCTTCCGCTACATCCTGGTCGACGAGTACCAGGACACCAACGTCGCCCAGTACCTCTGGCTGCGCCTCCTCGCCCAGGGCCACCGCAACGTCGCCTGCGTCGGCGACGACGACCAGTCGATCTACGGCTGGCGCGGCGCCGAGGTCGACAACATCCTGCGCTTCGAGCACGACTTCCCGGGTGCCCTGGTGGTGCGGCTGGAGAACAACTACCGCTCGACCGGCCATATCCTGGTCGCCGCCTCGGTGCTGATCGCCCATAACGAGGGCCGGCTGGGCAAGACCCTGCGCACCGACAGCCCGGAGGGCGAGAAGGTCACGGTCACCGGCGCCTGGGATTCGGAAGAAGAAGCGCGCCTCGTCTGCGAGGAGATCGAGAGCCTGCAGGCCAAGGGCCACAAGCTCGCCGAGATCGCCGTGCTGGTGCGCATCTCGGCCCAGATGCGCGAGATCGAGGACCGCTTCGTCCAGCTCGGCCTGCCCTACCGGGTGGTCGGCGGCCCGCGCTTCTACGAGCGGGCCGAGATCCGCGACGCGCTGGCGTATCTCCGCATCGTCGCCAACGGCTCCGACGACCTCGCCTTCGAGCGGATCTTCAACACGCCGAAGCGCGGCCTCGGCGACGCGACGCTCCAGGCCCTGCACGGGCTCGCCCGCCGCGCCAAGGTGCCGCTGCTCCAGGCCGCCCGCATGATGAGCGAGACCGAGGAGCTGAAGCCGAAGCCCCGCTCCACGGTGCGCGCCCTGTGCCAGAGCTTCTCCCGCTGGGCCAAGCTCCTGGAGGACCAGCCGCACACCGAGGTGGCCCAGACGATCCTGGAGGAATCCGGCTACACCGAGATGTGGCAGAAGGAGCGCACCGCCGACGCCGCCGGCCGCCTGGAGAACCTGAAGGAGCTGGTGCGCTCGATGGAGGAGTTCCCGGACCTCGCCGGATTCCTCGAGCACGTCTCCCTGGTGATGGACGCCAACGAGGCCGAGGGCGGCGACCGGGTGAGCCTGATGACGCTCCACGCGGCGAAGGGCCTGGAATTCGACACCGTGTTCCTGCCCGGCTGGGAGAACGGCCTGATGCCGAACCAGCGCGCCCTCGACGAGAGCGGGCGGGCCGGCCTGGAGGAGGAACGGCGCCTCGCCCATGTCGGCCTGACCCGGGCGCGCAAGCGCGCCAAGATCTCCTTCGCGGTCAACCGGCGCATCCACGGCCTGTGGTCGTCGACGGTGCCGAGCCGCTTCATCGACGAATTGCCCGAGGCGAGCGTCGCGGTGCTCGACGCGCCGGCGAGCTTCTCGCAGGGGCCGTCGCGCTTCGACCGGCAGGCCCCGGCCTTCGGCTCGTCCTATTCCACCCCCGGCTGGCAGCGGGCCCAGGCCCAGACCGCCGCTCAGGACCGGTTCGGCGGCGGAGGGCGGAACAATTCGCCCGGCCGGCGCGGGCCGCAGCAGATCGAGGGCACGCTGGTGGCGAAATCCATCACGCCGTCGGCCTTCGAGCCGGGCGCGCGCATCTTCCACACCAAATTCGGACCGGGCTCGGTGGCGGCCGTCGACGGCAACAAGCTCACCGTTGACTTCGACAAGGCCGGCCGGAAGATGGTCCTCGACAGCTTCGTCCAGCCGGGCTGAAGCGGTCCCGCGGGCACCGTCCGCGGACCAACCGGGAGCGGCGATCAGGTGGCGATCTCATCCGGCGACCCCGTCCTCATCGCCCGCCCCGCCGTCGCCCGTACCGCTTCCGCGCCCACCCCCTCCACCTCTGTGTGGTTTTCATCACAATCCGTCGCCCCTTCCGCGTCCCTGCCGGTTTCGCAGGGGCATGGTGCGGCGCGACAATTGCTCGTTCATCATCGGCTGCTTACCTTGTCAGGCGAAGCGGGCGGACTTGTCCACCGCCTGCGTCAACCCCGACCGGAACCGTTGCGGCCCGCGAGGCTTTGAATCGTCACAAGAACACAGGAGATCAGGGACACGAGAGGGCACACCAATATCGGCACCGCAAGTCCAGTGGGAGTGTTGATCCGTGAAGAGACGACGCGCACGACTTGAACTGGTTGACGACCGCCCGATTCGCGTGCACCGCACGCGCTTCGAGGAAGAGCGCAACCCGCCACCGATCCAGCCGATGACGGCCCGTCAGGCCGAGTATCTGGAAGCCCTCGGGTCCCACCCGCAAGTTATCGTCCTCGGTCCCGCTGGCACCGGCAAGACCTACATCGCCGGCACCCGCGCCGCCGACCAGCTGCGCCAGCGTCGCGTCGCCAAGGTGGTGATCACCCGGCCGAACGTGCCCTCCGGCCGCTCCCTCGGCTTCTTCCCCGGCACCCTCGAGGACAAGATCGCCCCCTGGGTCGCCCCCCTCACCGAGACCATGAAGGAGCGCATGGGCGAAGGCGCCTTCGAGATCGCCGTCAAGGCCGGCGACATCGAGGTTGTGCCGTTCGAGGTGATGCGCGGCCGCACCTTCAAGAACTGCCTGGTGATCCTCGACGAGGCCCAGAACACCACCCCCGCCGAGATCAAGATGTTCCTGACCCGGATCGGCGACGACACCCAGGTCATCATCAACGGCGACGTCTCGCAGACCGACCTGCGCGAGACCTCGGGGCTGCGCACGGTCATTCACCTGGTCAAGAGCCGGATGATGCCGATCCCGATCGTCGAGTTCGGCCTGGACGACATCGTGCGCTCGGGGATCTGCGCCGAGTGGGTGCGGGCGTTCGAGGAAGCGCGGGTGTGAGGTTGTGCTGCCTGCCCGGCTGGAGAAGCCGGGCAGGCTTCGAATAGAGAACGGCACAGAGAACGATTTCGAGTATCTGCCTCGAAGCTTGATCAACTGCGTGACCCGCAAAACTGGGCTCTAGGATTCTGAGCGCCTAACCGTCGGCTGCGACATCCCATCCATCCCACTCACGATCTCATCCTGAGGTGCCGGAGCGAAGCGGAGGCCTCGAAGGAGGCCTCCAGTGATCACGGAGGCTTCTGGAGGCCTCCTTCGAGGCTCCCTGCGGTCGCGCCTCAGGATGAGGTCGTGAGTGGGATGGATGGAGTTATGCGGCTGGGCATTCCTCGGCGATTGACGTCCGGGGCCTATTGCCGCAACGGCCGCGCCCGTGGCGGAATCTGCCCCAGCGCCAGCAACCATCGCGCGCCCGAACGCTTCCTAGGGTCGACCGACTCCTTCGCTCCCCCCAGGACGCCTCCATGCCCCACCTCCTCGTCATCGGCGCCAGCCAGGGCATCGGCCTGGAGACGGTCAAGGCGGCTCTCGCCGCGGGGCACCGGGTGCGGGCCTTCGCCCGCTCGGCGAACAAGATCGACCTGTCCGATCCGGATCTCGAACGCTTCCCCGGCGATGCCCTGTCGACGGCCGACGTCACGGCCGCACTCGACGGGGTCGATGCCGTGGTCCAGGCCCTCGGCGTGCCGTTCCGCGACCTGTTCGGGCCGGTGCGGCTGTTCTCGGACGCGACCAACGTGCTCGTGCCGGCGATGGAGAAGGCGCGCGTGCGCCGGCTGGTTGCGGTCACCGGCTTCGGCACCGGCGATAGCCGCGCGGCGATCAGCCCGCTGCAGCGCTTGCCGTTCCGCCTCGTCTTCGGCCGCGCCTACGACGACAAGGACGCCCAAGAGATCCGGATCCGCCAGAGCGGGCTCGACTGGACCCTCGTCCGCCCCGGCGTGCTCACCGGCGGGCCCGCGACCGGGCGCTATCAGGTGCTCGACCGGCCGTCCTCGTGGAAGAACGGGCTGATCGCCCGGGCGGACGTGGCGCAGTTCATCACCCGCGAGATCGCGAGCGGCGACCATGTCGGGCGCGCCGTCGTGCTGATCCACCACCCGCTACCGCTCTGACTTCCATGGACAAGATCCTCTACTACGCCGTCACGCTGATCGAATCGGTCCTCGGGGTGTTCGGGATCCGCGCGTTCTACGACCAGCCCCGCTACGCGGTGGTCGAGCGGCTCGACCACGGCGTCGAGATCCGCGCCTACGAGCCGCGACTCGCGGTCGAGACCGATTCGCGCGGCCAGGGCGACGGCGAGGCGTTCGGGCGCCTGTTTCGCTACATCACCGGGGCGAACCAGGCCGGCGACCGCATCGCCATGACGGCGCCGGTGGAAGCCGGCGGCCAGCGCATCGCCATGACGGTGCCGGTGGAGCAGGGGACGGGCGGCACGATGCGGTTCTTCCTGCCGCACGCCGTCGCGGCCGCCGGCGCACCGCAGCCGACCGAGCCCGGCGTTCGCCTCGTCGAGGTACCGCCGGAGCGGATCGCGGCGCTCCGCTTCTCCGGCCGCATCACGCCGGAGGCCCGCGCCGAGCAGGAGCGCATCCTGACCGAGGTGTTGCGGGCCGCCGGCCGGTCCCCGGCCGCGCCACCGTTCTTCATGGGATACGACCCGCCCTTCGCGCTTCCGTTCCTGCGGCGCAACGAGGTGGCGGTGCGGCTCGGCGGGTAAGGGTCCCGTCCCGCGAGGCGCCGGGCAAGCTCTCCGGGAACCGGCGACAAACGTTGGGGGGACGGACGCCGGCCCCCCGTCGCCGACTACTTCTCGGCCCGGCTCGGACTCTTCAGCTGTCCGTAGACCACGCCCGAGAAGCTGCCGAGCGTCGTCGGCCAATCGAGGCCGGTCTTGTCGTGGTCGGCGACCTGGCAGAAGGTGGCGGTCAGCCCGTTGACGAGATCGGCCGAACTCGCCTGCGGCGCGGCCTGGCGCACGGCCGGCAGCAGGGTCGCGACGCGGGGCAGCATCTGCTCGGCCTTCAGGTCCTTGAGCTGGCCCGCCGCATCCGCGGTCTTCAGCGCCTCGGCGAGCGTCGGGTTCGAGACGGTCTCGCAGGGGGCGTTGCCGGCGAGCATCGTCTGGGTCTCCTTGCGCAACGTCGCCACCTGGCCGGGCTCGGCGGTCGGCGGGGCCTGGTTGCCGAAGGTCTGGCGGACGTAGTTCGTGACGTCGGCGATCTCCGCGTCGGTCATGCCGACGCCGACCGCCGGCATCGCCGCGTACTCGCCCTTGGCGTCGAGGCCGCCGAGGATCACCCGGATCACCGTCTCCGGGCCCTTGGCCAGCACCGCGCCGTTGCCGGCGAGCGCCGGGATCGCGCCCGGCATGCCCTGGCCGTCCGGCCGGTGGCAGGCGACGCAGCGGTTGAGGTAGGTGTCGGCGCCCGGCGCCGCGGAGGCCGACTTGAAGTCGGACTTCACGTCGGGCGTGTAGGTCGGCTTGGGCGCCAGCGTCTTGAGGTAGACCGCGATGGCGCGCACGTCCGCGTCCGTCATCTTGCTCAGGCTCTCCTCGATCACCTGGCGCATCGGCCCGGCGACGACGCCGGCGCGGCCCGGGGCGGCGCCGGTCTTGAGGTAGGTCGTGAGCTGGTCCTCGCTCCACTTGCCGAGGCCCTCCTTGTCGTCGCCCGAGAGGTTCGGCGCGTACCAGCCATCGATCGTGCCGCCCTCGAGGTAGCCGCTCCATTGCGAGGCGCCGACGAGCTTGCTGCCGTTGTGGCAGGCGCCGCAATGGCCCGGGCCCTCGACCAGGTAGGCGCCGCGATTGACCTCTTCGCTCGCCTTCGGGTCGGGCTTGAAGCGCCCCTCGGTGAAGAAGGCGAGGCGCCAGGCGAGCAGCCCCTCGCGGATGCTGAACGGGAAGGCGATGTCGGTGGGTTTGCGCGGCGCGTTCACCGGTTCGAGCGAGAACAGGTAGGCCTTGATCGCCGCCACGTCCTCGTCGGACAGGCGGGTGTACCAGGGGAACGGAAAGGCGGGGTAGAGGTAGCTGCCGCTCTTGGTGATCCCCTGGTGCAGGGCCTTTTTGAAGTCGTCATCGCTCCAGTTGCCGATGCCGGTCTCCTTGTCCGGCGTGATGTTCGGCGTCGCGAGCTTGCCGATGCCGCCCGGAAAATTGATGTAGAGGCCGCCCGCATAGGGCTTGCCGCCCGGCGCGGTGTGGCAGGCGACGCAGTCGCCGGCCGTCGCGAGATAGCGGCCCTTCTCCACGAGGTCGGACGAGGCCGGCTGCGCCAGTGCCGTGCCGGCCGCGAGGGCGAGAGCGCTGGAGCCGAGCAGGGCGGTGAGCGTGCGACGACGGGTGACTTGCTTGCGACGCATGGGGCTTCCTCCGAAGAATTAGCGGGCGGCGGAGCGCAGCCGCAGCCAGAGATCGGCGACATGGGCGGCGCCCGCCCCCGCGAGCGCGGCGGCGAGCCAGTATCCGGACGCACCCGCGAGCACGGCGCGCAGGGCCACCATCAGGCAGGCGCCCGAAGCGAGGTTGATGAGGAGCGCCCCCCGCCCGGGGCCGCCCCGGCGTCGCCACAGGACGATCAGGACGGCCTCCGCGGCGACGATGAGCAGCGCGGCGTCGACGATATGGCCGCTGGCGAGGAGGTCCGGCACGCGTCAATCCTCCTGACCGCATCGATGATGCGCAGTCGATCGGGGAAATCACCGAGCAGACGGGAGAGTCCAGTTCTGCAAACTCGGGACATAGGGTGGCGTTCGCCGAAATCGCCCCACGGTTCACGATGTCGCATCTGCGGCGATCCGGTCTCAAGCGATCGAATTTTTCGCGACCCGAGCAACGGGTCCGGTGCCGGACACACCGGATCTGCACCGAACCCGGCGGATGCTGCGTGAGGTGGATCAGAACGGCCCGTTCAGCCGCACGATCGACCAGTTGAGCATCGCGGCGGTCCCGACCCAGACGAGGTAGGGCACGAGGAGCAGCGCGCCGAGGCCGGTATGGCGCCCCACCACCAGGATTAGCACGGCCACCGACAGCCACAGGGCCGCCACCTCGATCAGCGCCCAGTCCGGCCGCTGCAGGCGGAAGAACACGCCGCTCCAGGCGATGTTGAGGGCGCCGTTCACCGCGAAGGCGGCCAGCAGCCAGACCCGTTCGGGCCCCTCCGGCGCCGCGTTCCAGGCCAGCACGCCGGCGATGGCAGCCAGCGTGAAGATCGTGGTCCAGACCGGGCCGAACGCCCAGTCGGGCGGCTTCCAGGACGGCACCTGCAAGGAGCGGTACCAGGGACCCAGCGTGGTGAGCCAGGCGCCCGCCGCCGCCACCACGATGGCCGAGACAGCCGCCACCACGATCGGGCCCCAGCGCCCGCCGAGAGCGTCGATCACGGCGAGACCCAGCGGAAGAGGTGGGCGAGGTCCTTGAAGAAGATCCGCGCATGTGCTGCGGGCTTCGCCCGCACCAGTTCCTTGTTCATGTAGGCGTCCCAGGTGAGCGACTGCACGTCGGGGTCGCGGCAGATGCTGACGAAGCGCTCGCGCAACGCGTCGTTGCGGTACCAGACGCCCTGCATCAGCCGCAGGATCCAGAACACCCGGCCATGCGCCTTGAGGAAGCGCCGCCGCGCCTGCGCAAGCGCGCGGGCCTTGCCGGTGGCGAGGAAGTCGTGGGCCGCTTCCGCGGCGAGGCGCCCGCCGAACATCGCGTAATAGATGCCCTCGCCCGAGGCCGGGGCGACGAGGCCGGCGGCGTCGCCGGTGAGCAGCACGTCGCGGCCGTTGTCGAAGCGGGAGAGCGGCTTCAATGGCAGCGGTGCGCCCTCGCGCCGGATCGTCTCGCCGAGATCGAGACCGGTGGCGGCACGAAGCCGTCCGACCGCGCCGCGCAGCGAGAACCCCTTGCGGGCGCTGCCGGTGCCGATGCTGAGCGTGTCGCCGTGCGGGAAGATCCAGGCGTAGAAATCCGGCGACAGGACGCCCTGGTAGTAGACGTCGCAGCGCGTCGCCTCGATCGTCTCCGCGCCGGCGGGGGGCGTGCGCACGATCTCGTGGTAGGCGAAGACCTGCCGCATCTTGCCGTGCGCCGGGATCTCCTGGCGCCCGACGGCCGAATTGGCGCCGTCCGCCCCAATGACGAGGCGGGTGCGGATCGTCGCCTCGCCGCCCTCCGCATCCCGGTAATGCACCGTGACCGGGCCGTCACCCGCGCGGGTGAGGCGCAGGTAGGTGCCGGTCACCCGCTCGGCGCCGGCCAAACCTGCGCGCACTCGCAGCCACTCGTCGAACGGCCCCCGGTCGACCATGCCGACGAAGCCCTCGCCGACCGGCATGTCGACTGCGCGGTCCCGCGGCGACACCATGCGGGCGGAACGGATCTTCGCCACCAGCAGGTCGTCGGGGATGGCGAAGTCGCGGATCAGCCGCGGCGGGATCGCACCGCCGCAGGGCTTGATGCGCCCGGCCCGGTCGAGCAGCACGACCCGGCGCCCGAGCCGCGCGAGATCGGTCGCCGCCGTCGCCCCGGCCGGTCCCCCTCCCACCACCACCGCGTCGACGATTTTCTCGTCCATGGCCGTGCCTCCGGGTTGTCCGGGCCGGTTGATGGCGGCCGGGATTGTTCTTAGACCGCGTGCCGCACCGACAGCGTCCCGACCGTCCGCGCACCCCGCTCCGGCCGCCCGATCCGGGTGGCCAGCCAGGCAGCGAGCAGGAACAGCGCGGCCTCCGTGACGAACACCAGCGCGTAGGCCGGCACCACGGTGCCGAAGGCCAGCCGCGCGAGGTCGACGCCCGCCGCGCCGAGGAAGCCGCCGAGTCCGAAGGCGACGCCTTGGGCGGCGCCCCACACCCCCATGCGGGTGCCGTGGCGGCGCTCGCCGTCGGGCGCGCCGCCGCTGCCGGCGAGCGCCATCATCTGGCCGATCGCCGCCACCGCGAAGATGCCGTTGAACAGGCCGAGCCCGACGACGCAGGACCGCAGGGGGACGTCCGGCCCGGCATAGCCGCAGGCCGCGATCGCCGCGAGCGCGGCGGCCGAGCCGAGGCAGCCGGTGACGGTCCACAGGCGCAAGGAGGCGAGCGGCCCGCGCCCGTTGGCGGTGACGAGGGCGACGACGATCATGCCGGCGAGCACCCCGCCATTCTGCAGGCCCGAGAGCTTGGTGGTGGCGCCCGGCGACAGCGCGAAGACGAGGCCGGCGAAGGGTTCGAGGATCAGCTCCTGCGCGCTGTAGGCGAGCATCGCCAGGAAGACGAAGACCGTGAAGCGGCGCGCCTCCGGCTCGGCCCAGACCTCGGCGAGGACGCGCGCAAAGGGCCGCGGCGGCGCGCCTTCGGCAGCGGTGGAGGCGGGGATCCGCGCCGGCTCGACGCCCCAGAGTGCGCCGAGCGCCACCAGGAAGGCGATCAGCGACACGCCGCTCGAGACCGCAACGAGGCGGGGCCCGGAGAACGGATCGAGCAGGTGCCCGGCGGTCGGCGCGGTGACGACGAAGCCGGCGATCATCATGATCCAGACGATCGTCGCGGCAGCCCCCCGGCGATGGGGCGCGACGCCGGTGGAGAGCAGCACGAGCAGCGAGGTGCCCGCCGCCCCGACTCCGATGCCGACGGCGAGGAAGGACGCGACCAGGAGCCCGAAGCCCGCCGCCGGATGGCTCGCGACGAGCGCCGTGCCGAGGGCGGCGCCGGCGCCGCCGAGCGCCAGGAGCGCCATGCCGCCGACGATCCAGGGCGTGCGGCGGCGGCCGAGATCCGAGCCGTAGCCCCAGCGCGGGCGCAGCACCTGCACGGCGTAGTGCAGCGCCACCAGCCCGCCGGGCAGGGCGGCCGGCAGCGCCAGCTCCACCACCATCACGCGGTTGAGGGTCGAGGTGATGAGCACCACGATGGCGCCGAGCGCGGTCTGGACGAGGCCGAGGCGGACGATGGTGCCCCAGCCGAAGGTCGCCGGGCCGCTCATGCGAGGCCCCCCACAAGACTTCCACGCAGGGCGAGCGCCGCGGTGAGCATGCCGAGCACGTAGAGCAGCGTGCCGGTGCCGTTGTACCAGGCGGCCCATCGGTTCGGATCGCCGAGGAAGCGACGCATCAGCAGGCCCTGGCCGGCGAGCAGGGCGGCGACGAGGGCGGCGTGCCAGGGCGCCCCCCAGGCCAGCAGCAGGATCACCACCACCGCCTGCGGCGCCGCCATGACCCAGCAGGCGAGGCGGGCGGCCCGGTCGGCGCCGAGCTGGACCGGAAGCGAGCGGATGCCGGTGCGCCGGTCGCCCTCCATCGACTTGAAGTCGTTGAGGGTCATGATGCCGTGGGCGCCGAGGCTGTAGAGGAGGGCGAGTCCGATGATCCGCCCGTCCGGCAGGGCGCTGCCCATCACGGCGGCGCCGGTGAACCAGGGCAGGCCCTCGTAGCAGAGGCCGCAGGCTGCGTTGCCCCACCAGCCGTCGCGCTTCAGCCGCGCCGGCGGCGCGCTGTAGAGCCAGGCGAGGGTGAGCCCGAAGACCGCGGCGCCGAGCACGAAGGGCCCGAGCAGGGCGGCGACCGCGAGCGACAGGAGCGTCCAGGCAATCGCCACATAGAGGCCCCAGCGGCCGGGGATGCGGCCCGACGGGATCGGCCGGTTCGGCTCGTTGATGGCGTCGACGTGCCGGTCGAACCAGTCGTTCGCCGCCTGGCTGGTGGCGCAGACCAGTGGCCCCGCGAGCAGGATGCCGGCGATCACCACGGGCCAGCGCCCCTGGACCGGGCTTCCCGAGGAGACCACCCCGCAGGCGAAGGCCCACATCGGGGCGAACCAGGTGATCGGCTTGAGCAGTTCCAGAAGCGCCCGGGGCGCCGGAACCGCCGGGGGCGCGATCAGGGGCTTGGTCAGGGGCTCGGTCGTCATGCCGCGAGGGTGGGACGGCCCCGGGCGAGTGTCAAGCGCGCTTTACACTCTCGCGCGCCTCGTCGCGAAGACGTGCGCGCTCACGCGTTGTTCAACCGGTTGCGATCGCCATGCGGGGACCAGCCTGGCTCAAGGCACGGCGCGCGCGGGGAATGATGCGCAATCCAGACTGCACATCATTCCCCGCCATCATCCGCCTCTTCCGTCCCGTCGAGGTCGCCGAGACCGTAGCGGCGCATCTTGGCGTAGAAGCCCTGCCGGCTGAGACCCAGCATCTCGGCCGCCGAGGCACGATTGTCGTGGGTGATGCGCAGGGCCGCCTCGATGCACAGGCGCTCGATCAGGTCGGTGGTCTCGCGCACCAGCGCCTTCATCGAGACGCGGCCGACGAGCTCGGTCATGTGCTCGACCGAGCGCGGCAATTCGCGCCCGCCGGTTGCCACGGCGGCGACGCGGCGGGGCAGGGTGCGCAGGGTGAAGCCGAAGCAGGGCCGGTCGCCGCCCGGGACCGAGACCGCCGCGACCTCGACCTCGTCGAGCGCGCCGAACTCGCCCCGCACCACGGTGGCGAAGTGGCGCACCGAGCCGTGCTCGGCGAGCGTGGTGAACAGGGCGGCGATCTCGGTGCCCTCGCGCCCGAGCCATCGCTCGAGCGATTCGCCCTTGGCCTGATGCTCGGTGGCGAGCTGGGCGAGGTCGAGGAAGGCGGCGTTGGCGCCGATGATGCGCCGGTCGCGGTCGGTGACGACGAAGCCCTCGGGCATCGCCTCGATCACCTCGAGGGCACCCGAGCGCGGTGCTGCCGGGTGCGGGGCCGGGTTGAGGGCGGCGAGGCGCACCAGGATGTTCATCCCGGCCTCCTCGCGAAACAGGGTGGCGGAGACCCGCGCCTCACCGCGCCGCTGGGCGAGGCGGGCGGTGAGGTCCTCGGCCTGGCCGGTGAGGCGCAGGCCCACGAGCAACGCCTGGACCGCGCGGGCGCCCTCGGGCTCGAACAGGTCGATCAGGTCGCGCCCGACGATGCGCTTGACCGCCCGGCCGAGGAGCCGGGCGGCGGCCGGGTTGATCTCGGTGACGCGGCGCGTGCCCGCATCGACGATCAGGATCGGTTCGCCGGCGAGCTGGAACAGCACCCGGTAGCGGGTCTCGGCGCTGCGCAGGCGGGCATAGTCGCGCTCCAGCGCCTGCTGCGATTCGGTCAGGCGCTGCTGCAGGGCCGAGAGCGCCCGGAGGTCCCGGCCGATCACGATGATGCGGTCGTCGTCGGGCAAGCGGAGCGCCGCGTACCGGATCGGCACGTCCACGCCGCCCTGCGCGGAGGGGTGGTTGACCTGGCGCCAGCGCGTGACGGCGTCGGGCGCGGCGTCCTCGATCAGGCTCAGGACCTTCGGCCGGCTCTCCACCGTCACGGTGTCGATCCAGCGCCGGCCGAGCCAGCTCTCTCCCGCCTCCTCGGACAGCCCGTCGGCGCCGAAGGCGGCGTCGCGGATCACGCCTTCGCCGTCCACGACGAGGGACACGTCGCTGGCGGCAGCGACGAGGCTGCCCGTCATCCGGGGATCGAGGCGGGAGACGGCGTCTCGCAGCACCGCGAACGGTTCCTTCGCAGCAGGGCTCAGGGGTCTGTTCAAGGGTCACCAACACACGCCGACCGCATCGAACAGGTCTTTCAGCAGGCTCTAATCCGCAGATCAAGCAAGCTTTGCACGATTCCGGGCGCATCGCGCGCATCGTCGACAGCCGCGTCGGCGCCGGCGAGCCGGATTCGGTCGGGCCGGCCGTGGAAGGCGGGCCCGCCGACGATCACCTGCAGGTCGCGGTTGCGCGAGGCGCGCCGCAGCACCGGCACCGCCGCGACCAGCCGGTCGAGGCAGACGTCGCAGGAGAGCGACAGGCCGATCACGTCGAACCACTCGGCCCGGAGGCGCTCCAGGGCGTCGGCGAGGTGGGCGTCGAAGCTCGTCGTCACCTCCCAGCCGGCCTCGGCGAAGAAATGGGCCGCCAGCGTCAGCCCGAATGTGTGGGTCTCGCCCGGCGCGGGCACGAGCAGGACCCGCCGGCTCGCCGGATCGACCGGCTGCGGGTCGAGGCAGAGCGTTTCCAGGTCGTGGACGAGGCGGCGCAGCCGCGCCATCGCGGTCGTCACCTGGACGAAGTCGCAGACATCCTCCTCCCACAGTCGTCCGATATGCCGGGCGGTGGGGGCGAGGAGCCCGGTCAGCACCTCCTCGAGGGCCATGCCGTCCGCGATCAGGCCGCGGATCTCCGCCAGCACGTCCCGGTCCTCGGGCAGCAGCAGCAGGGCGCCGAGGCGACCGATGTCGTCGGTCCCGCTCAGGCGGGCGGGAAGACCGCGCGGCGTTCGCTCGCTGCGATGGGCGAGCATCAGCCGCGGGATGATCTCGGCCTCGACGACCTGCGCGAGGTCGTCCCGCCAGCGTAGGTTCCTATGTACTCCCCCGGAGTTTATATCGAGGGACGGCCGATCATGGAAAGCCCGGTCACGAGGAGCCGGCCTGTTGCCGGACACCATGCCGGACTGTGCTTGATCTCCCACCGGCACCTCCCCGATGCTCAGGAAAATCGGGTTTTCTCGCCCTTGTGTCGGGTATTCTACCCTGGGAGCGCCGATGTGGGGCGGCGTCATCCGGATTCATTCTAGGATACATCTCCGGCGTTCTGCCGCAAGGCGCATTCGCGAACCCCTCCGCGGATTGTCATCACAACCAACTGTCAACTTAGGTTGACACTCTGCCGCTGCCGGCCCTAGGCTTCCTCCATCGGCATCCGCAGCCAATGCGGGTCGGACAGGTGAGGGCAGGCGCGATGGCGACGTCCACGGACCGGCCGTTTCTCTACAGCGAGGCCGAGCGCCGCCGCCGGGACGCCTCGCCCTGGACCCTGGTCCAGGGGGTACTGGCGCCGCTGCAATTCGCGATCTTCCTCGTCAGCCTCGCCCTCGTCTCCCGCACGCTCGCAACCGGGGAGGGGGCTGCTTTCGCCAACGCCTCGGTGGTGGCGAAGACCCTCGCGCTCTACGCGATCATGGTCACCGGCTCCCTGTGGGAGAAGGCGGTGTTCGGGCGCTACCTCTTCGCCCCGGCCTTCTACTGGGAGGACGTGGTCAGCATGCTGGTGCTGGCCCTCCACACCGCCTACCTCGTGGCGCTGGCGACGGGGGCTCTCGGCACCGCCGGGCTGATGCTCCTGGCACTCGCCGCTTACGCCGCCTACCTCGTCAATGCCGGCCAGTTCCTGCTCAAGCTGCGGGCCGCCCGGCTGCAGGCCCCCGTCTACGCCGTGGGGGCCGCCCGATGACGGCGCTCGCCACCCCCCTCGCATCGCCAGTCCCGTGCGGCCCCGAGATCCGCCACGAGCGCGGCCAGCGGGCGGTGTTCTGCGGGCTGACCGGCATCGTCTGGCTGCATCGCAAGATCCAGGACGCGTTCTTCCTGGTGGTCGGCTCGCGCACCTGCGCGCACCTGATCCAGTCGGCCGCCGGGGTGATGATCTTCGCCGAGCCGCGCTTCGCCACCGCGATCATCGAGGAGCGGGACCTCGCCGGCCTCGCCGACGCGCACGAGGAACTCGACCGGGTGGTGCGCCGCCTGCTGGAGCGCCGGCCCGACATCAAGCTCCTGTTCCTCGTCGGCTCCTGCCCGTCCGAGGTGATCAAGCTCGATCTCGGCCGCGCCGCGACGCGGCTCTCCGCCAGCTTCGCCCCGGACGTGCGGGTGCTCAGCTATTCCGGCAGCGGCATCGAGACGACGTTCACGCAAGGAGAGGATGCCTGCCTCGCCTCCCTCGTCCCGGATCTGCCGCGCGGACGCGATGAATCGCTCCTCGTCGTCGGGGCGCTCGCGGACGTGGTCGAGGACCAGTTCGCGCGGCTCTTTCACGATCTCGGCATCGGCGACGTGCGCTTCCTGCCCGGGCGGCGGGCCGCGGACCGGGCGCCGGTCGGCCCGAACACCCGCTACCTCCTCGCCCAGCCCTTCCTCACCGACACGGCGCGTGCCCTGGAGAACCGGGGGGCCATCCGCATCGCGGCGCCGTTCCCGCTCGGCGCCGAGGGCACGACCCTGTGGCTGGCAGCCGCCGCCCGCGCCTTCGGGATCCCGCCGTCGCGCGTCGTCGCGGCGACCGAGGCCGGCCGGGCCCGGGCCGCGCGGGCGCTCCAGGCGCATCGCGCCGCGCTCTCGGGCCGCCGGGTGTTCTTCTTCCCCGATTCGCAGCTCGAAGTGCCGCTCGCCCGCTTCCTGTCGCGGGAGATGGGGGCGGAGCTGATCGAGGTCGGCACGCCTTACCTGCATCGCGGCCACCTCGCCGAGGACCTGGCGCTCCTGCCCGACGGCACGGCGGTGACGGAGGGGCAGAGCCTCGACGACCAGCTCGACCGCTGCCGGGCGGCGCGGCCCGACCTCACGGTCTGCGGCCTCGGCCTCGCCAACCCGCTCGAGGCCGAAGACCTCGCGACCAAGTGGTCGATCGAGCTGCTGTTCACCCCGATCCAGGGCTACGAGCAGGCCGGCGACCTCGCCGGTCTGTTCACCCGACCGCTTGCCCGCCGCGCGCGGCTGGAGGGCTAGGACCATGCAGCTGACGCTCTGGACCTACGAGGGCCCGCCCCATATCGGCGCGATGCGGGTCGCCACCGCGATGCGCGGCCTGCACTACGTGCTGCACGCGCCGCAGGGCGATACCTACGCCGACCTGCTCTTCACCATGATCGAGCGGCACGGCGCCCGCCCGCCGGTGACCTACACCACCTTCCAGGCCCGCGACCTCGGCTCCGACACCGCCGAGATCTTCAAGCAGGCGGTAGCCGCAGCCTATGACCGCTTCCAGCCGCAAGCGATGATCGTCGGCGCCTCCTGCACCGCCGAGTTGCTGCAGGACGATCCGGCCGGGCTGTCGCGGGCGCTCGGCCTGCCGATCCCGGTGATCCCGCTGGAGCTGCCGGCCTACCAGAAGAAGGAGAACTGGGGCGCCTCCGAGACCTTCTACCGCCTCGTGCGGACGCTCGCCGGACCGCGCAGCGACGCCCCCCGGATCCAGGCCAGCTGCAACATCCTCGGGCCGACCTCGCTCGGTTTCCGCCACCGCGACGACCTGCGCGAGGTGCGCGGCCTCCTCGGGGAACTCGGCATCGCCGTCAACGTGGTGGCGCCGCTCGGCGCCACGCCGGCCGATCTCGGGCGGCTCGGGAACGCCGCCTTCAACGTCGTGCTCTACCCAGAGGTGGCGCGCAGCGCCGCGCAATGGCTGGAGCGCACCCACGGCCAGCCCTTCGTCGAGACGAGCCCGATCGGCGTGAAGGGCACGACCGCCTTCGTCGAGGCGGTGGCGGCGCTCGCTCGCGTCGATCCGGCGCCGGTCCTCGAGGGGGAGGGCTCGCGCCTGCCCTGGTACTCGCGCTCGGTCGATTCGACCTATCTCACCGGCAAGCGCGTCTTCGTCTTCGGCGACGCCACCCACGCGGTCGCGGCGGCCCGGGTCGCCTCGCGCGAGATCGGCTTCTCCGTCGTCGGGCTCGGCACCTACTCGCGCGAATTCGCCCGCGAGGTGCGGGCGGAGGCCGCCGCCCACGGCGTCGAGGCGCTGGTCACCGACGATTACCTCGCGGTGGAGGCGGCGATCGCGGCGGCGCAGCCGGAACTGGTGCTCGGTACCCAGATGGAGCGCCACATCGCCAAGCGTCTCGGCATCCCCTGCGCGGTGATCTCGGCGCCGATGCACGTGCAGGACGTGCCGGCCCGCCACGCGCCGCAGATGGGCTTCGAGGGCGCCAACGTCCTCTTCGACACCTTCGTCCATCCGCTGATGATGGGGCTCGAGGAGCACCTGCTGGCGATGTTCCGGGACGACCCCGAGTTCCACGATGGTGTCGCTCCCTCGCATCTCGGCGGAAGGCCGCAGGAGACCGAGGCCGAGACCGTCGTGCTGGCCGCGCCCGCCACTGCCGTCGCGCCGGTCGTCTGGTCGATCGAGGCCGAGCGCGAGCTGAAGAAGGTCCCGTTCTTCGTGCGGGGCAAGGCCCGCCACAACGCCGAACGCTTCGCCCGCGAGCGGGCGCTCCCGCTCATCACCGTCGAGACCCTGTACGATGCCAAAGCGCATTTCAGCCGGTGACGGACCGGGCGCGCTGCCGGAGCTGCGCGTCGTCATCGTCACCCTCGACAACCACCTCGCCGGGGCGGTGGAGCGGGCGCGCCGGGAGCTGGCGAAGACGGCTCCCACCCTCGTCCTCGGCTTCCACGCCGCCGCGGAGTGGGAGACCGACCCGTCAGCCCTGGAATCCTGCCGGGCCGACATCGCCCGGGCCGACATCGTGCTCTCGGCGATGCTGTTCATGGACGAGCACGTCCGGGCGGTGCTCCCCGCTCTGCTCGAACGCCGTCCGGATTGCGACGCGATGGTGGGCTGCCTCTCGGCGGCCGAGGTGGTGCGCACCACCCGGATGAACCGCTTCGCCATGGACGGGTCGCAGCGCGGCGCGCTCGACTTCCTGAAGCGCCTGCGCGGCAAGTCGGGCCCGGGCGGGACCCAGGGCAGCGGCGCGCGCCAGATGGCGCTGATCCGCCAGATCCCCCGGATCCTGCGCTTCATCCCGGGCTCGGCCCAGGACGTGCGGGCCTATTTCCTGACCCTGCAATACTGGCTCGCCGGCTCGGACGAGAACGTCGTCAACCTGGTGCGCTTCCTCGCCGGCCGCTACGCCGCCGGCCCGCGCGCCGCCTGGCGCCGCCACCTCACGGCCGCCGAGCCGCTGGCCTATCCGGAGACCGGCCTCTACCACCCGCGTACGCCTGAGCGGGTGACCGAGCGCCTCGACACGCTGCCGGCCTCCGGCAAGGCGGGCCGGGTCGGCCTCCTGCTGATGCGCTCCTACGTGCTCGCCGGCAACACCGCCCATTACGACGGGGTGATCGCGGCGCTCGAAGCGCGCGGGCTCACCGTCGTGCCGGCCTTCGCCAGCGGGCTCGACAACCGCCCGGCGGTCGAAAAATTCTTCCTGCGCGACGGAAGGCCGGCGATCGACGCGCTGGTCTCGCTCACAGGCTTCTCCCTCGTCGGCGGTCCCGCCTACAACGACGCGGCCGCCGCGAGCGCGATGCTGGCGCGGCTCGACGTACCCTACCTCGCCGCCCAGGCGGTCGAGTTCCAGAGCCTGGAGCAGTGGGAGGCCTCCGCCCGCGGCCTGTCGCCGGTCGAGGCGACCATGATGGTGGCGATCCCCGAGCTCGATGGCGCCACCGCCCCGATGGTGTTCGGCGGCCGCGCCGCCAACGTGGGTGAGTCCCGCGACATGGCGGTGCACCCCGAGCGAACGGCTCGCCTCGCCGACCGCGTGGCCCGCCTCGTCTCCCTGCGCTCCCGCGCGCGCGCCGAGCGCAAGGTCGCGGTGGTGCTGTTCAACTTCCCGCCGAATGCCGGCGCCACCGGCACTGCCGCCTTCCTGTCCGTCTGGGAATCGCTCCACCGCGTGCTCACCGGCCTGAAGGCGGACGGCTATTCCGTCGAGGTGCCGGAGACCGTCGACGCCCTGCGCGCCCGGGTGCTGGAGGGCAACGCCGCCCGCTACGGGACGCCGGCCAACGTCGCGCACCGCATCTCGGCCGACGAGCACGTGCGGCGCGAGGCCCATCTCGCCGAGATCGAGGCGCAGTGGGGCCCGGCGCCGGGCCGCCACCAGACCGATGGCGGCGGGATCCTGGTGCTCGGCGCCCAGTTCGGACACGTCTTCGTCGGGGTACAGCCGGCCTTCGGCTACGAGGGCGACCCGATGCGCCTGCTGTTCGAGCAGGGCTTTTCCCCGACCCACGCCTTCTCGGCCTTCTACCGCTACCTGCGCGAGGATTTTGCCGCCGACGTGGTGCTGCATTTCGGCACTCACGGGGCGCTCGAATTCATGCCCGGCAAGCAGACCGGGCTCTCGGCCGCCTGCTGGCCCGAGCGGCTGATCGGCGCGCTGCCGAACGTCTACCTCTACGCCGCCAACAACCCGTCGGAGGGCACCCTCGCCAAGCGCCGGGCGGCGGCGACGCTCGTGAGCTACCTGACGCCGAGCCTCGCCCTGGCCGGGCTCTATCGCGGCCTCATCGACCTCAAGGCGTCGCTGGAGCGCCGTCGCGCCCTGCCGCCGGAGGATGCGGTCGAGCGGGGAAAGCTCGCGATCCTGATCCACGGCCAGGCCCTCGGTCTCGACCTCGCCGAGGGCGAGGAATGGGGCGAGGATGCGGAACAGCGCATCGCCGCCCTGTCGGTGCGGCTCGTCGAGCTCGAACACACCCTGATCCCGCACGGGCTGCACGTGGTGGGACAGGGCACGCCGGCGGAGGAGCGGGTCGACCTGCTGCTGGCGCTCGCGGAGTCCGTCCACGGCCTCGCGCCGGAGCGCGCCGGCATCGCCCGGCTGGTCGACGGCGCCGCGCCGGAAGAGGCGGTCGCGGCCTCGGGCCTGCCCGCCGAGGAGGCGACGCTCGCCGCCTTCCGGGCGCTCTCCGAGACCGACCGGCTGCTCGCCGAGGATCACGAGATCCCAGCGTTGCTGCGCGCCCTCGACGGTCGGTTCGTCGCGCCGGTCGCCGGCGGCGACGTGCTGCGCTCGCCGGCGATCCTGCCGACGGGCCGCAACCTGCACGGCTTCGACCCCTACCGCATCCCGAGCGCCTTCGCGCTCGCCGACGGCCGGGCCCAGGTGGAAAAACTGCTCGTCCGCCACGCGGCCGATGGCGGCACCTACCCGGAGAGCATCGCGCTCGTCCTGTGGGGCAGCGACAACCTCAAGAGCGAGGGCGCCCCCGTCGCGCAGGCCCTCGCGTTGATGGGCGCGACGCCGCGCTTCGACGGCTACGGCCGGCTCTGCGGCGCGGTGCTGATCCCGCTCGAAGACCTCGGCCGCCCGCGGATCGACGTGGTCGCCACGCTGTCCGGCATCTTCCGCGATCTGCTGCCGCTCCAGACCAAGCTGCTCGCGGAAGCCGCCTACCTCGCCGCCACCGCCGACGAGCCGGAGGCGATGAACTTCGTGCGCAAGCACGCGCTCGCCCACCAGGCTGCGCAGGGCATCGACATCGAGACGGCGGCGCTCCGGGTCTTCAGCAACGCGGAAGGAGCGTACGGCGCCAACCTCAACCACCTCGTCGATTCCGGGCGCTGGGAGGACGAGACGGAGCTGTGCGAGACGTTCTCGCGCCGCAAGAGCTTCGCCTATGGCCGCACCGGCAAGCCGGAGCCCCGCCGCGCCCTGATGCAGGCGGTGCTGGCAGGGGTCGACCTCGCCTACCAAAACCTCGATTCGGTCGAGGTCGGTGTGACCAGCGTCGACCATTATTTCGACGGGCTCGGCGGCATGGCCCGCGCCGTGGCGAAGGCCCGGGGGACCTCGGTGCCGGTCTATATCAGCGACCAGACCCGTGGCGAGGGCCGGGTGCGCTCGCTCTCCGAGCAGGTGGCGCTCGAGACTCGCACCCGGATGCTCAACCCGAAATGGGTCGAGGGGATGCTGGGCCACGGCTACGAGGGCGTGCGCCAGATCGACCAGCACCTCACCAACACCGTGGGCTGGTCGGCCACCACCGATCAGGTCGCACCCTGGATCTACCAGCGTATCACCGAGACCTACGTCCTCGACGAGGTGATGCGCGAGCGCATGGCGGCGCTCAACCCCGCCGCCTCGGCCAAGGTCGCCCACCGCCTGATCGAGGCGCATCGGCGCGGCTTCTGGACCCCCGACCCAGAGACCCGTGCCGCGCTCGACCGGGCCGAGGAGGCCCTGGAAGACCGGCTCGAAGGCATCACCGCGGAGGCTGCCGCATGAACATCGCGATCCGAAACCCCGTGCCGCGGCGGGAGGAGGGCAGCCTCCAGGTCGCCCTCGATCCGGACATCCGCATCGAGACCGCCAAGGTCTTCGCCGTCTACGGCAAGGGCGGCATCGGCAAGAGCACGACCTCGTCGAACCTCTCGGTCGCCTTCTCGAAGCTCGGCAAGCGGGTGCTCCAGATCGGCTGCGACCCGAAGCACGATTCGACCTTCACGCTGACGAAGCGCCTGGCGCCGACGGTCATCGATGCGTTGGAGGCGGTGCAGTTCCACTCGGAGGAGCTGCGCGTCGAGGACTTCGTCGTCGAGGGCTATAACGGCGTGCGCTGCGTCGAGGCGGGGGGACCGCCCGCCGGCACCGGCTGCGGCGGCTACGTCGTCGGGCAGACGGTGAAGCTCCTCAAGGAGCATCACCTGCTCGAGGACACCGACGTGGTGATCTTCGACGTCCTCGGCGACGTCGTCTGCGGCGGCTTCGCCTCGCCGCTCCAACACGCCGACCGGGCGCTGATCGTCACGGCGAACGACTTCGACTCGATCTTCGCGATGAACCGCATCGTCGCGGCGATTCACGCCAAGTCGAAGAATTACGGCGTGCGCTTAGGGGGCGTCATCGCCAATCGGTCGGCCGAGACCAACGAGATCGACCGGTTCAACGAGGCGGTGGGTTTGAAGCGCCTCGCCCATTTCCGCGATCTCGACGTGGTGCGCCGCTCGCGCCTGAAGAAGGCGACCCTGTTCGAGATGGATCCCTCGCCGGAATTGCTGGCGGTGCAGGCCGAGTACCTGCAGCTCGCCGAGCAGCTCTGGGCCGGCGTCGACCCGCTCCCAGCGGTGCCGATGAAGGACCGCGACCTGTTCGAGTTCCTGGGCTTCGACTGATGACCAGCTCCACCTACGCCACCCGCCGGGCCCAGCTCGAAACCTATTTCGACCGCACCGCCGTCGAGGCCTGGGCGCGGCTGACCTCCGACGCGCCGGTGAGCCGCATCCGCGCCACCGTCCGGGCCGGCCGCGACGCGATGCGGGCCGAACTCCTGTCCTGGCTGCCGGCCGACCTCACCGGGCGGCGCCTGCTCGATGCCGGCTGCGGCACCGGCGCGCTCGCCGTCGAGGCGGCGCGGCGCGGCGCCGAGGTCGTCGCGGTCGACGTGTCGCCGACGCTGATCGATCTCGCCCGCGAGCGCACCGCGAGCCTGCGGCTCCCGGGCTGCCTCGACTTCCAGGTCGGCGACATGCTGGACGAGGGGTTGGGGCGCTTCGACCACGTCGTGGCGATGGATTCGCTGATCCATTACCGCACGCCCGACATCGTCCGGGCGCTGGCGGCGCTCGCCCGCCGCACCGATGCGTCGCTCCTCTTCACGGTCGCGCCGCGCACCCCGCTGCTCACCGTGATGCACGCCGCCGGCCGCCTCTTCCCCCGCGGCGAGCGGGCGCCGGCGATCGAGCCGGTCGGCGAGGGCGCCTTACGCCGCCGCATCGCCGCCGAGCCGGGCCTCGCGGCCTTCGCGGTGGCCCGCAGCCGCCGGGTCAATTCCGGCTTCTACCTCTCGAACGCCCTGGAGCTGGCGCGCCGATGAGCACGGCCCACCGCCTCGCCCGGGCGCTCGCCGAGCTCGGGCCCCGCTACCTACCCTTCGCGGATGCCGCGACCGAGGAGCTGCCCCTCGGCCGGCTCCTGCGCCTGTCGCTGTTCCAGGTCACGGTCGGGATGGCGGCGGTGCTGCTGATCGGCACCCTCAACCGGGTGATGATCGTCGAGCTCGCGGTGCCGGCCTGGATCGTCGCCGTGATGCTGGCGCTGCCGCTGCTCGCCGCTCCCTTCCGGGCACTGATCGGCTTCCGCTCCGACACGCACCGCTCGGTGCTGGGCTGGAAGCGGGTGCCCTACCTCTGGTTCGGCACGCTGCTGCAATTCGGCGGCTTCGCCATCATGCCGTTCGCGCTCCTGATCCTGTCGGGCGACACGACCGGTCCGATCGTCATCGGCCAGGCGGCCGCGGCGCTCGCCTTCGTGCTCGTCGGCGCCGGCCTCCACACCACGCAGACCGTGGGGCTGGCGCTCGCCACCGACCTCGCGCCGGCCCATGCTCGCCCGAAGGTGGTGGCGCTGCTCTGCGCCATGCTGCTCGCCGGCATGATGGCGAGCGCGGTGGTGTTCGGAATCGCGCTGCACAACTTCTCGGCCATCCGGCTGATCCAGGTGATCCAGGGCGCGGCGCTCGCCACCCTCATCCTCAACGGCATCGCCCTGTGGAAGCAGGAGCCGCGCGACACCTCCCGCAAGACGGAGACCCCGCGCCGCTTCGGCGATGCCTGGCGGACCTACGCCGCCCAGCCGCAGGCGCGCCGGCGCCTCATCGCCACCGGCCTCGGCACGGCGGGGTTCAGCATGCAGGACATCCTGCTCGAACCCTATGGCGGCCAGATCCTGCACCTGCCGGTCGCCGCGACGACCGCGCTGACGGCCGTGCTCGCGGTCGGCGGCGGGGTGGGGCTCCTCACCGCGGCGCGCTGGCTCAACCGCGGCGGCGATCCGTTCCGGGTCGCGGCGGCCGGCGCGGTCGTCGGCATCGCGGCCTTCTCGGCGGTCGTCTTCGCCGCCCCCTTAAGCTCCGGCAGTCTCTTCGCCTGCGGCGTCGCGCTGATCGGCGTCGGCGGCGGGCTCTTCGCCCACGGTACGCTCACCGCCTCGATGGCCGGCGCGCAGGCGGAGCAGACCGGGCTGGCGCTCGGCGCCTGGGGTGCGGTCCAGGCCTGCGCCGCCGGCCTCGCCATCGCGGCGAGCGGGATCCTGCGCGATCTCGGCTCGGCGCTCGCGGTCTCGGGCCGCCTCGGCGAGGCGCTCTCCGAGGCGTCCACCGGCTACCTCGTCGTCTACCACATCGAGATCGGGCTCCTCTTCGCCACCCTGGTGGCGATCGGACCGCTGGTGCGCCGGCCCGATCGCGCCCCGCTCTCCGCCCGTCCGGCCCTACCGTAGAAGGAGGCCATCATGCCCAAGGGTGCCCTCACAGGTTATCTCGACGTCGCGCAAGTGGTGCTCTACGCCTTCTGGATCTTCTTCGCCGGCCTGGTCTTCTATCTCCGCCGCGAGGATCGCCGGGAAGGCTATCCCCTCGAATCCGAGGTCCATGGCGGCCTCAAGGGCTGGGACTGGCTGTTCGTGCCAAGTCCCAAAACCTTCCTGCTCGCCGACGGCTCGACCGTGCTGGCGCCGCGCCCGCACGAGGGACCGGTCGGCCCGCTCAAGGCGGTCAAGCTCGAACCCTGGCCCGGTGCCCCGATCGTCCCGACCTCGACCGACGATTCCCGCCTCGCCGACGGCGTCGGCCCGGGCGCCTATGCTCTGCGCGCCGAGCGGCCCGACCTGACCTGGGAAGGCAAGACCCGCATCGTGCCGATGCGCGTCGCCGACGAGTTCACGGTCTCGGCGGATGATCCCGATCCGCGCGGCCTGCCGGTCTACGGCGCCGACGGGGTGCGGGCCGGCACCGTCACGGAGATCTGGGTCGATCGCGGCGAGTCGCTGCCGCGCTACTACGAGATGGAGATCGAGGGCGCCCGCGACCGCACCGTGCTGATCCCGGTGACCTTCGCGGACCTGCACCGCTTCAGCCGGGAGAAGAAGATCGTCGTCGCGGCCCTGCTCGCCCGCCAGTTCGCCGGCGTGCCCCAACACCGCGACCCCGACAGCATCACGCTGCGGGAGGAGGAGCGGGTCATCGCCTATTACGGCGCCGGCACGCTCTACGCCACCGACGCCCGCCAGGAGCCGCTGCTGTGACGGACACTCTTCCTCATGGGCTGCCCGGCCCGCTGCCGAAGGGCGAGCGCCTGCTGTGGCAGGGCCGCCCGATGCTCCTCAGCCTGGCGCGCCGAGCCTTCCACGTCGATCTCGTGGCGGTCTATTTCGGCGGGCTCGCGCTCTATCAGGCGGTCTCGGCCGGGCGGGTCGCGGCGGCCTGGCCGGTCCTGCTCGCCGGCGCGCTGGCGCTGGCGATCCTGTTCCTCCTCGCCTGGGGCGCTTGCCGTACCACGGTCTACACCCTGACCGACCGGCGGCTGATGCTGCGCATCGGCATCGCGCTCCAGATGGACATCAATCTCCCGCTGAAGGAGATCGAGGGCGCCGCCTTCCGCCGGCTCAGCGACGGCAGCGGCGACCTGCCCCTGCGGCTCAAGCCAGGCGTGCGGCTGGCCTACCTGCATCTCTGGCCGCATGCCCGGCCCTGGCGCCTGACCCGGCCCGAGCCGATGCTGCGTTGCGTGCCGGACGCCGAGGCGGTCGCCAAGCGCATCGCCGCGGCGCTCGCCGAGGCGAACGGCCAGCCGGTGCAGGCCCTGCCGCCCGCCACCGAGACCGCCTCCGTCCTCCCCGGCCGCCTCGCGGCGGCAGGCCACTAGGGGAGGCTCGAATGGCGCAAAATCTCGCAGGCAGTGACATCCCGGTCCCGCGGGTCCTCCTGCGCAATGCCGGCCTCCTCGTCGCCTTCTCGCTGGCGGCGGTGGCGATCGGACGGTTCGGCGGAATCGGCACCACGCAGATGCCGCCGGCCCAGGCCGTCCAGGTCCTCGATCTCACGGTCGAGGACCGGCCGGACGGCCGGGTGGATCTCCGCAACGCCGCTGACGGCCGCCTCGTTGCGGAGGTGCAGCCCGGCGAGGACGGGTTCCTGCGCGCGACCCTCCGGGTGATGGCCCAGGCGCGGCTGCGCGAGGGCCTGTCGCGCACCCCGCCGTTCCGGCTCACCCGCTGGGACAACGGCACGCTCTCGCTCGATGACGCCGCGACGGGCCGGCGGATCAACCTCGAAGCTTTCGGGCTCGGCAATGCGGCCGCCTTCGCGCGGCTGCTCGAACAGGGGAGGGGCGCATCGTGATGCACTGGTTGGGCGGCCGACGCCGCATCGAGGTGCCGTGCACGGTCGAGATCGAGCAGACGGCCGAGAGCCTGCACGCCCACGTCACGCTGGACGGGGGACTGCTCATCGCCCCGGGCGACGAGGTCACGGTGCACGACGCGCCGACCTCTGTGCCCTACGGCGACCGGATCGTGGTGCGCCGCACCGCCACGGTGGTGCGCGCCGGCGCCGTCGAGCGCCTGTGGACCCGCATCGCGGGCCATTTCGAGCTCACCGAACTCTACGAAGTCAGCTTCTCGGAAAGGACGCGGCTATGAGCGCGACGACCCTGAAGACCCCGAACGAGAGCACCCAATCTGCTCAGCAAACCACGTTCCTGAGCCCCCGCTTCTACACCACGAACTTCGAGGAACTCGACCGCACCAATGTCGAGCCGGTGCGGGCCGAGTGGGACGTGCTGATCGCCGAGATGCGCTCGGACCCGAACAAGCGCCACTTCGTGCGCAATTCCGACTTCGACCTCGACCTGTCCGGCCTCGATCCGGAATTGCGCAAGGAATTCCTCGACTTCCTGGTCTCGTCGATCACCGCCGAGTTCTCGGGCTGCGTGCTCTACGCCGAGATGCGCAAGCGCGCCAAGAACAAGGACATCCGCGAGCTGTTCGGCTTCATGAGCCGCGACGAGGCACGGCACGCCGGCTTCATCAACGACACGCTGAAGGACTTTGGGGTCGGCATCGATCTCGGCTTCCTGACCAAGGCCAAGAAGTACACTCATTTCCGGCCGAAATTCATCTTCTACGCCACCTACCTCTCGGAGAAGATCGGCTACGCCCGCTACATCACCATCTTCCGCCACCTCGAGCGCCATCCGGACAAGCGCTTCCACCCGATCTTCAAGTGGTTCGAGAAGTGGTGCAACGACGAGTTCCGCCACGGCGAGGCCTTTGCGCTGCTGATGCGCGCCAACCCCAAGCTGCTCACCGGCGTCAACTACTACTGGATCAAGTTTTTCCTGCTGGCGGTGTTCTGCACGATGTACGTGCGCGACCAGTGCCGGCCGGCCTTCCACAAGGCGCTCGGAGTCGACCCGAAGGAGTACGATTTCCAGGTCTTCGCCATCACATCCGAGATCTCGCGCCAGGTGTTTCCGCTCACCCTCGACATCGGGAATCCGGGCTTCCGGGCCGGCCTCGAGCGGCTGCTCGCTTGCGCCCGCGGCATCGAGGAGGCGAAGGCGCAGGGCGGGATCGTCGGCAAGATCAAGCATGCCGGCTACGCCGCGAAGGCGGCGCTCGCCTTCGGGCGGCTGATGGTGATGCCGGCGAAAGCCAACCCGATGCCCGCGCAGATCCGCCTCAGCCCCGCCTGGTAGCGCCCGCATGTCCGACTACGCCGCGCCGATCCTCTACGCTGTCGTGATCTGGTGGTTCCTGACCGGAGCGATCCTCTGGCTCAACCACCGGCCGCGCCGCACCCACGTCTGGAGCTTCGGCGCGACGACGCTGGCACTGGCGGCCGCCCTCTGGGTCGTCGCCTGGAGCGCGACACAGGAGAGCGAGGCGGGGGCCTACGCGGCCTTCACGGCAGCCCTGATCGTCTGGGGCTGGCAGGAGATGGCCTTCTACATGGGCTATCTCGCCGGTCCCCGGCGTACCCCGGGGCTGGCCACCGACCGGGGCCTCGCCCGGTTCGGTGCCGCCGCGGCGACCAACCTCTGGCACGAGGCGGCGATCATCCTCGGGTTCGTCGCCATCGCCTGGCTGACGGCGGGCTGCCCGAACCGGATGGCGCTCTGGACCTACCTGGTGCTGTGGGGGATGAACCTCAGCGCCCGGCTCAACCTCTTCCTCGGCGTGCGCAACCTCAACGCCGAGTTCCTGCCCGAGCATCTGCGCTATCTCGGCAGCTTCTTTCGCCGCGCGCCGATGAACGCGCTGTTTCCGGTGGCGATGATCCTCGCCACCGGCTTCCTCCTGGTGCTGCTGCACCCCGCCGTGACCGAGAGCGCCTCGGCCTTCAAGCGCTCCGGCCATACGATGATGGCGACCCTGATGGCCCTCGCCATCCTGGAGCACGGCTTCCTGATGCTGCCGCTGCCCTCCGCCGCGCTCTGGGGCTGGGGGCTGCCCGCCCGCCGCCCCGGAGCCGACGCGGCTCCGTAACCACAAGAACACGACTAGAAAAACACCGTACAAGGGGACATTCGATGGACTACGAAGCGCACTTCTCCGCCGCTCTCCAAGGTCTGCGCCGCGAGGGGCGCTACCGGGTCTTCACCGACCTCGAACGCCAGGCCGGCCGGTTCCCCTACGCCACGCAGCACGGCGCGCACGGCACCCGCGAGGTGACGGTGTGGTGCTCGAACGACTATCTCGGTATGGGCCAGCACCCGGCGGTGACGGGGGCGATGCACGAGGCGATCGACCGCTGCGGCGCAGGAGCCGGCGGCACCCGCAACATCTCGGGCACCAACCACTACCACGTGCTGCTCGAGCAGGAGCTCGCCGACCTGCACGGCAAGGAGGCGGCGCTCCTCTTCACCTCGGGCTACGTCTCGAACTGGGCCGGGCTCGGCACGCTCGCCTCGAAGCTGCCGGGCTGCGTGGTCTTCTCCGACGAGGGCAACCACGCCTCGATGATCGAGGGCATCCGCTCCAGCCGCGCCGAGCGCCACATCTTCCGCCACAACGATCCCGACGACCTCGACCGCAAGCTCCGCCTCGTCGACCCGAAGCTGCCGAAGCTCGTCGCCTTCGAATCCGTCTACTCGATGGACGGCGACATCGCGCCGATCGCCGAGCTCTGCGACGTGGCCGAGGCGCACGGCGCCATGACCTATCTCGACGAGGTCCACGCGGTCGGCCTCTACGGCCCCCGCGGCGGCGGCATCGCCGAGCGCGACGGGCTGATGCACCGTCTCACTGTCATCGAGGGGACGCTGGGCAAGGCCTTCGCGGTCTCGGGCGGCTACATCGCCGCCTCCGCGGCCCTGTGCGACTTCGTGCGCAGCTTCGCCTCGGGCTTCATCTTCACCACCTCGCTGCCGCCCGCCATCGCGGCGGGCGCAGCGGCGAGCATCCGCCACCTCAAGGCGAGCGGGGTCGAGCGCGCCCGCCACCAGGACCGGGTCGCGGCGGTGCGCCGGCGGCTCGCGGCAATCGGCATCCCGCTCCTCGACAATCCGAGCCATATCGTGCCGGTGATGGTCGGCGATCCGGTGCAGTGCAGGCAGATCAGCGACACGCTGCTCGACGAGTTCGGGATCTACGTCCAGCCGATCAACTATCCCACCGTCCCCCGCGGCACCGAGCGCCTGCGCATCACCCCGTCGCCCCTGCACAGCGACGCCGATATCGACCATCTGGCGACAGCGCTCGGGGCGATCTGGGGACGGATCGGGCTGGCCCGGGCGGCCTAGGGCGCTGCGGTTCCTGAACCCTCCCCCCTCTGCGGGGGAGGGTTCTTTGCGCGCGACCATCGCGGCCTCTCAGCAAAAAGCTGATGCAAGTATGTCACCAAAACCAACCGTCAATTTCATTAGACAATCCCGCTATCCCGGCCGATCCTGCCTCCATCGTCAGCCTTCGAGGACGCGAACCGTGGCCCCCACCCACTCGGCCCTGTCCCGGCGGGCTTCCAAGCCGGGCTTCTCGACGCCGACCGTCGTGGATCCGGCCGCGCGCGCCGAGGCGATGCCGCGCCCGCCCTATCCGTTCTCGGCCATCGTCGGGCAGGATGCGATGCGGCGTGCGCTCCTCGTCGCGGCGGTCGATCCGGCGGTCGGCGGGGTGCTGGTCTTCGGCGACCGCGGCACCGGAAAATCCACCGCCGTGCGGGCGCTGGCCGCCCTGCTGCCGCCGATGCGGGCGGTGGCGGGCTGCGCGTATGCCTGCGATCCGGTCGACGCCGCCTCGCTCTGCCCGGCCTGCGCGGCGCGCCGGGTGCAGGGGCTCACGGTGAAGACCATGCCGGTGCCGGTGGTCGACCTGCCCCTCGGCGCCACCGAGGACCGGGTCGTCGGCGCCCTCGATATCGGCCGGGCGCTCGGGGCCGGCGAGAAGGCGTTCGAGCCGGGACTGCTCGCCCGCGCAAACCGCGGCTTCCTCTACATCGACGAGGTCAACCTCCTGGAGGACCACCTCGTCGACCTGCTCCTCGACGTGGCGGCCTCCGGCGTCAACACCGTCGAGCGCGAGGGATTGAGCCTGCGCCACCCGGCGCGCTTCGTCCTCGTCGGTAGCGGCAACCCGGAGGAGGGCGAACTGCGCCCGCAGCTCCTCGACCGCTTCGGCCTCGCCGTCACCGTGACGACGCCCACCGACCTCGCGACCCGGGTGACGATCGTGCGCCGCCGCGACGCCTACGAACGCGACCCGGCGGCCTTCGCCGCCGAGTGGTCGGCGGAGGAGGGGCGGCTCGGGCGGGCGATCCTGGCGGCGCGCGCGCAGCTGCCCGAGGTCGTGGTGCCGGATTCGGTACTGGAGGCCGCCGCCCGCCTGTGCCTGGCTTTGGGCACCGACGGCTTGCGCGGCGAGCTGACCCTGATGCGCACGGCCCGCGCCTCGGCGAGCCTCGACGGGGCCACGACCGTGACCCTCGACCACCTGCGCGACGTCGCCCCGAGCGCCTTGAGCCACCGTCTGCGCCGCAACCCCCTCGACGAGGCCGGCTCCGAGGCGCGGATCGCCCGGGCGCTGGTCGAGGTGCTCGGGTGAGCGCTGCACCCGACGCGGCCTGGATCCAGGCCTGCCTCGCGGCGTCCCTGCTGGCGATCGACCCGGCGGGAACGAGCGTCGTCGTGCGGGCCCGGCCCGGCCCGGTGCGGGACACCTGGCTCGCGCGCCTGCACGCCCTTCTCCCGGAGGGCACCCCGGTGACGCGCCTGCCGGCCGGCATCGCCGACGATGCGCTCCTCGGCGGGCTCGACCTGCCGGCGACCCTGGCGACGGGGCGTCCGGTGGCGCAGCCCGGGCTGATCGCCCGCAGCCATGGCGGGATGGTGGTGGTGCCGATGGCCGAGCGGCTCGGGCCCGGCACCGCGGCGCGGATCGCGCAGGCGCTCGATACCGGCGCCGTCGAGGTCGCCCGCGACGGGATCGCGACCCGCCACCCGGCGCGCTTCGGCCTTGTGCTCCTCGACGAGGGGGAGGGCGAGGACGAGGCGCTGCCGGCCTGCCTCGCCGACCGGGCGGCCCTCCATCTCGATCTCGACGCCGTGCCGCCCGGCGCCCTCGCGGCTGCGCCGCCGCTTCCCGACCTCACCGGTGCCGGTGCCGGTGCCGGTGCCGGTGCCATTCAGGCAGACGTCCCGCCCGAGGCGGCGGAGACTTTGTGCGCCGTCGCGGCACGCCTCGGCATTGCATCCCTGCGCGCGCCGCTCCTCGCCCTGCGGGTGGCACGTCTGCACGCTGCCCTCTCCGGGCGCGCGGCCCTGGAGGATGCCGACCTCACGGCTGCCGTCGCCCTGGTGCTCGCGCCCCGGGCCCGCGCCTGGCCCGACGACAAGAGCGAGGCGCCATCAGAACCGCCGCCCGGCCCGGACGAGGCCGAACCGGCGGACCGGCAGGAGGACGACCGGATCGGCAAGCATCAGTGCCTCGACGACCGGGTGCTCGCTGCCGTCGCGGCGAGCCTGCCGCCCGGCCTCCTCGCCCGCCTGCTCGCCGGCGAGGGCCCTCGGACGCGCAGTCCCGGCGCCGGCCGCGCGGGCGCCGCCACATCGGCGCAACGCGGGCGTCCGGTCGGGGCGCGTCCGGGCGATCCGCGCCGCGGCCGCCTCGCCCTGATCGAGACCCTGCGGGCCGCCGCACCCTGGCAGCGCCTGCGCCGCGGCGAGGCCGAGGCCCGCCTGCGCATCACCGCCGACGACCTGCGCATCCGCCGCCTGGTGCAGAAGCGAGAGACCACCACGATCTTCGCGGTCGACGCCTCCGGCTCCGCCGCCCTGGAGCGGCTGGCCGAGGCCAAGGGCACGGTCGAATCGCTCCTCGCCGAGTGCTACGTGCGGCGCGACCGGGTCGCCCTGGTGGCGTTCCGCGGCAGCGGCGCCGACCTGCTCCTCGCCCCGACCCGTTCGCTGGTGCGGGCCAAGCGCGCGCTCGCGTCGCTTCCCGGCGGCGGCGGCACGCCGCTCGCGGCCGGGATCGAGGCGGCCGGACGGCTGGCCGCCATGGAGCGCCGGGCCGGCCGCAGCGCGACCGTGCTGCTCCTCACCGACGGCCGCGCCAATGTCGCCCGCTCCGGTGCGCCGGGCCGGGCCCAGGCGGGCGCCGACGCGCTCAGCGCGGCAAAAGCGCTGGCGGCGACGGGCACGCGCGCCCTGGTGATCGACACCGCCGCCCGCCCGCAGGATTCCGCCCGGACGCTCGCCGCCGCCATGGCCGCGCGCTACCTCGCCATGCCGCAGGCCGACGCCGCGCGCCTGACCCGGGCCGTGCGCGAGGCCGCCCCGCCGGGTTGACCGATGCCTCCTACCGACGACCGACCCGCCTTCGCCCGCGAGGGCCGCGACTGGCCGAACCGCGAGGCGAGCCGCTTCGTGTCCGCCGGCGGCCTGACCTGGCACGTGCAGGAGGCGGGGGCGGGCCCGGTGCTGCTCCTCGTCCACGGCACCGGCGCGGCGACCCATTCCTGGCGCGGGCTGCTGCCGCTCCTGGCGAAAGACTACCGGGTGATCGCCCCCGACCTGCCGGGCCACGGCTTCACCGATCCGCTGCCGACGCCCTCGCTGCCGCGGATGGCCCGGGCGCTCGGCGACCTCCTGCGGGTCCTCGGCTTGGCGCCCGAGATCGCGGTCGGACATTCCGCCGGCGCGGCGATCCTCGCCCGGCTCTGCCTCGACGGAGCCCTATCGCCGCGCCTCCTCGTCGGGCTCAACGCCGCCCTGAAGCCCTTCCCGGGCATGGCCGGCTTCATCTTCCCGGCGATGGCCCGCGCCCTGTTCCTCAACCCGGTCACGCCGCGGGTCTTCGCCTGGTCGGCCGACCGGGCGGCGGTGGAGCGGCTGATCCACGGCACCGGCTCGACCCTCGACCGCACCGGCCTCGACCTCTACCGCCGCCTGTTCCAGACGCCCGGCCACGTCGCCGGGGCGCTGGGCATGATGGCGCATTGGGACCTGATCCCCCTCGACCGCGACCTGCCCCGCCTCAAGGCCCCGCTGCTGCTGATCGTCGGCGGCCAGGACCGCACGATCGCCCCCGACGTGTCCTTCGGCCTCGCCGACCGCCTCGGCGGCCGGGCGCGGGTGGAACTGCTGCGCGGCCTCGGGCACCTCGCGCACGAGGAGAAGCCGGAGGTGGTGGCCGAGCTGATCCGGGCCGCGATGGCTCAGTCCCGCGCCCCGGCATAGCCTAACGCCGCCACCGACTTTCCCGCTTGCCACCCGCCCCGACCGCGATGATAGTGTCAACTTATGTTGACACTCGACGACGCGCCGCCGCGGGTCACGACCGCCCGGCGCAGACCCCGTGCGGTGGTGATCGGCAGCGGCTTCGGCGGGCTCGCGGCGGCGATCCGGCTCGGCGCGCGGGGCTACCGGGTGAGCGTGCTGGAGCGCCTGGACCAGCCCGGCGGGCGGGCGCGGGTGCACCGGCAGGACGGGTTTACCTTCGATGCCGGGCCGACCATCGTCACCGCGCCGTTCCTGTTCGAGGAGCTGTGGGGCCTATGCGGGCGATCCCTCGCCGACAACGTGACGCTGGTGCCGATGCGGCCGTTCTACCGCATCCGCTTCGATGATGGCGCCACCTTCGCGATGTGCGGCGAGGCCGAGGCGATGCGCGCCGAGGTCGAGCGCCTGTCGCCTGGCGAGGCACCCGCCTATGACCGCTTCATGGCGCTCTCGGACGAGCTGTGCCGGGTCGGGTTCGAGCAGCTCGGCGCGGTGCCGTTCGGTCGCCTCACCGACATGCTGCGCATCGCCCCCGACCTCCTGCGGATCGGCGGCCACCGCAGCGTCTACGGCCTGGTCTCCTCGGTCTTCCGCGACGAGCGCCTGCGCACGGCGTTCAGTTTCCACCCGCTCCTCATCGGCGGCTCGCCGTTCCGGGCGAGCGCGCTCTACTGCCTGATCGCCGCCCTAGAGCGGCGCTGGGGCGTGCATTCGGCGCTCGGCGGCACCGGCGCCCTGGTGCGCGGGATGGTGCGCCTGATCGAGGGCCAGGGCGGCGAGGTGCGCTGCGGCGCCGAGGTCGAGCGGATCCTGGTGACGAACGGCACCGCGCGGGGCGTGGCCCTCGCCGACGGCACGGAGATCGCCGCCGACGTGGTAGTGTCGAACGCCGATTCGGCCGTGACGGCGCTCCACCTGCTGCCTCCGGAGGCGCGGGGCTGGCGCGAGCGCCGGCTCGACCGGGCGCATTCCTCGATGGGGTTGTTCGTCTGGTATTTCGGCACGCGGCGGACCTATCCGGACCTCGCCCACCACACGATCCTGCTCGGCCCCCGTTATCGCGGGCTCCTCGACGACATCTTTTCCCGGAAAGTGCTGGCCGAGGACATGAGCCTCTACCTGCATCGCCCGACCGCGACCGACGCGAGCGTCGCGCCGCCGGGCCATGACGCGTTCTACGTGCTGGCGCCGGTGCCCAACCTCGCCGGCGGGCAGGACTGGGCGCGGCTCGCCGAACCGTTCCGGCAGCGCATCGCCGCGCGGCTCGAAGCCACCGTGCTGCCCGGCCTGTCGGAGGCCCTCGCCACCTCCCGGGTGACGACGCCGCAGGATTTCTCCGACGATTTTTTGGCGTTTCGCGGCTCGGGCTTCGGCCTCGAACCGATCCTGACCCAGAGCGCGTATTTCCGCCCGCACAACCGCTGCGGCGCGGTGCGCCACCTCTACCTCGTCGGCGCCGGCACCCATCCGGGGGCCGGGCTGCCGGGCGTGCTCTCCTCCTCCAAGATCCTCGATCGCGTGGTGCCGGATGCAGCCGTCTTCGCCTGATCCGCGTCGTCAGACGCCCTTCGCCGCGTCCCTGGCCCGCGCCGCCGACCACGCCGCCTGCCGGGCGGCGATCCGGGCCGGCTCGCGCAGCTTCTACGCCGCCTCGTGGCTGCTGCCCAGGGCGGTGCGCCGCGACGCCTACGGGCTCTACGCCTTCTGCCGCCTCTCCGACGACGCGGTCGACGGGGCGGGCGCCCGGGCCGACGCGGTGCCGCGCCTGCGGGCGCGCCTGGCGGCCGCCTATGCCGGCCGGCCCGCGAATGCGGCCGCCGACCGGGCGCTCGCCGAGATCGTCACCCGCCACGCGATCCCCCAGGCGCTGCCCGCCGCGCTCCTCGAGGGCCTCGCCTGGGACGCCGCCGGCCGGCGCCATCCGGACCTCTCCTCCCTCGTCGCCTACGCTGCCCGGGTCGCCGGCTCGGTCGGGGCGATGATGACGCTGGTGATGGGCGAGCGCTCGCCCGAGGCGCTGGCCCGGGCCTGCGACCTCGGCATCGCCATGCAGCTCACCAACGTCGCCCGCGACGTCGGCGAGGATGCCCGCAACGGGCGCCTCTACCTGCCCGAATCCTGGCTGCGCGAGGCCGGGCTCGACCCCGATGCGTTCCTGGCCCATCCCGAGCCGAGCCCGGCTTTGGCCGCCGTCGTCGCCCGCGTGCTCGCTGCCGCCGACCTCCTCTACGCGCGGGCGGGATCCGGCATCGCGATGCTACCGCCCGCTTGCCGCCCGGCCGTGCGCGCCGCCGGGCTGATCTACGCCGAGATCGGCCGCGACCTCACACGCAGCGGGCTCGATTCGGTGACCCGCCGCGCCCGGGTGCCGGGCGCCCGCAAGGCGCGGCTGCTTGCCCGCGCGGTCCTCACGTCCTCGTCCCGCCGCGCCGACCGGCCGGCCCTGCCGGAGGCGGCCTTCCTGGTCGAGGCGGTGACGGCGATGCCTGTGCCTCCCGCTGCCCCGCGGCCGGCCTGGTGGAACCTCGGCGGGCGGGCCGTGCGCGTGCTCGACCTCATCGAGACCCTGCGCGAGCGCGAGCGGTTCGGCGGCGCGGCCCCGTCGTGAGCCAGACGCTGTTCGCGCTGCTGGATTTCGGGCTGGTCTTCGGGGCGGTGCTGGGAATCGGGTTCTGGCAATTGTGGGTACTGCGGCGGGACAAGCGGCGCAGAGTGGCGCGCCGGGAGGACAAGTCGGGGGAGGCGTGACAAATCTTGACTGTGATGGACGCTGCGAAGATTTCATACGTAAACGTTAGCGGCTCTCCCGGGATTTTTCGAAGCAGTCAATCAACAGCTCCGTGAGTGCTCCCACCTTCGGCGCCGGATGCCGACCCGGTGGACGAACGACGTAGATGCCTGCCGGCGGCGGCGGATAGCGCGTCATTACGGCTACGAGCGCTCCGGAGGCCAAGTAGTCCCCGGTGATGCCATCGGGAAGCCAGGCGATCCCGAGACCTGCGGTGGCCGCCGCAACCAGGGCCGTGCCGTTATCGGCCTTGAAGCGCCCGCGCGGGCGAACCGTGACGATGTCGGCGCCGTCCATGAACTGCCAGGATTCGTTGCCCTGCATCAGGGATTGGTGAGCGAGCAAGTCTTCCGGGATTTCGGGCGACCCATGGGTGTCGATGTAGATCGGGCTCGCAACGAGCTTTCCATAAAGCGGCCCGACGCGCCGCGAGAGCAAATCGGAATCCGGCAGATAACCGACCCGGATCGCGCAATCGTAGCCCTCCGCGACGAGGTCGACGAACCGATCGGTGTAGCAAGTGTGGATATGGAGCCTAGGATGGAGCCTCGCCATGGTGGCGATGATCGCGGCGAAATGGCTCGGACCGAAGGTCAGCGGGGCCGCGACGCGGAAGCGGCCGCGAAGCTCGCCGTCCGGCATGATCGATTCCCGGCCTGAATCGATCTCGGCGCAGGCGCGGGCGGCGTAGTCCCGGAAGGTCGCCCCGGCCTCCGTGAGAGCCACCCCGCGGGTGGTTCGGGCGAGAAGCTGCACGCCGAGCTCCGTCTCGAGCCGCAGGAGCCGGCGACTGACCACCGATTTTGAGAGGCCGAGGCGACGCGCGGCGCCCGATACGCCGCCGGCATCGGCCACTTCCACGAAGGTCCGCAGCTCTTCGATATCCAATTCGGCGTTCCCCGTTGCGCGACGCACCGTAGCTCTCACGAGTACTATCGCATTATGGAACGCGGTGACAGGGTCTCCAGGCAGCCCACGGTCGAGGCATTGCTCGACCAGTCCGGCCTCGCCCACAGCAGATCAAGGAACAAACATGACCCGCCGCAACGGCCTTGCTTCTCTTCTTCGCCCTGAGGACTCCGTGCTCGTGCTGATCGACCATCAGCCCTACCAGCTTGCGAACGTGAATAGCCACGAGCCGCAGATGGTCATCAACAACACGGCGGGCCTGGCGAAGGCCGCCAAGGCTTTCGGCGTCCCGACGATCCTGACGACCGTGATCGCGGAGCGCGGCGGCCTGCTCTTTCCGCAGGTCACCGAGGTGTTCCCCGGCCAGGAGGTGTTCGACCGCACGTTCATCAACACTTGGGAGGACCGCAAGGTCGTCGAGGCGGTGACGGCGACGGGCCGCAAGCAGCTCGTCATCGCGGGATTGTGGACCGAGGTCTGCGTCGCGATGCCGGCGATCCAGGCCTTGGGCGAAGGCTGGGACGTGACGGTCGTCACGGATGCCTCGGGCGGGGTATCGGTCGAGGCCCACGACGTCGCGATCCGGCGCATGATCGCGGCCGGCGCGAACGTGATGACCTGGCTCGCCGTCGCCGCCGAATGGCAGCGCGACTGGGCGCGGGCCGAACAGGCGGCTGCGCTGACGGAGGTGATCACGCAGCATGCCGGCGGCAGCGGTATCGCGTTCCTGTGGGAACAGCAGCTGCTCAACACGCTCGTTCCCGGCACCGCCCGATAATCCGGGCTGGACGCAGCGTGATCCCGGGATTCGCCGCGAGACGAGTTCCGGGATCACGTCGTCTGATCGGAAGCCGAGTGGGGGCGGCCGCCCCCTCACTCAAGATCCAGCACCACACTCCGAAAACCCTGCGGCTTGCGCGCCGGGCAGACGTCGGCGTCGTCGCTGATCAGCTGCACCTTCTTGCCGTCGGCGGCGACGATCAGGCCCTCGGGCTGGAAGTCGGGGAGCGCCGCCAGCGCCTCCGCCACGCCCGCGACGCGGGACGGCGCCTCGCCGGCCGTGCCGGACCAGCGGTAGAGGTCGGCGGCCTCGCCGCCGCTGCCCGAGCCGCCGGCGATCAGGAAATACGCCTTGAGGCCCGGCGCGTAGGCGATGTCGCGGATGCCGCGGCCCTTGAGGTCGAGGGCGACGGGCTTGGCAAGCTTCGGGCCTGCGCCGCCCGCCAGCACCTCGGCCGGGTTCTCGAACGGCACCACCAGGGCGTCGTTGTCGGCGTTGAGCGGGTTGCGCAGGCCCACGAACAGGCCGCGCCCGTCGGGCATCGGGCTCAGGCCCTCGATGGCGAAGCCGCGCCGCCGCGGGCTCAGGCTCGCCTTGGCCGCGAGATCGACGGCGATACGCTCGGACAGGCGCGGGTCGAGGTCGGCGATGGCCTTGGCGAGGCCCTGGAACGGCTTGCCCTTCGGCGTCACCGCAGGGGCCTTAGGGTCACCGCCGACCGCGAGGGCGAGCATCTGGCGCGAGGCCTCGCGGGTGCGCCCCTCGGAGTCGCGGGCGTGGGAGCCCATCAGCACCAGGTCGCTACCGAGCCAGGCGAGGGATTCGAGGTCGGCCTTGGCGGGCTCCTCGCGGCCGCCGGTCGCGAGCGCCGCGTCGAGATCGCCGCCCTTGAGCATCAGCGGCGGGCCGGATTCGTCGGCCTTGTAGAGGCGCAACGCGTTGCTCTCGTCGTCGACCACCAGGAACCGGTCGCCGAAGCTGCCGGCCGGGTAGGGGACGGCGCCGGAGGCCTCGCACGGCCCCCAATGCATCAGAACCGGCCCGGTCTTCACCTCGGCACGCGCGCCTTGCGCCGGGAGGCAGAGAGCGAGCACGGAAACGAATCTCCCCAGGCGTTTCGAGCCCCGGCCCGTCATGGCGATTCTCCCTGGATCGCGGCCCGTCTTCAGCCAGAGCCGTCTTCGCAGTATTTCACGCGGGCCCGGATCTATTCAATGCTGAGGCGGAAAATTCTTCGTGTGCCCGGCCTTCGGCGGGAGGCGGCGGTGGCGCGTCAGGCTTCCTCCGGCGCGTCCGCCCCGCCGTCCCCCTCGCGCTGCGCGGCGACGAAGCGGCGGCGCGCCTCGGCCGCCTCGCGGAACGTCCTCGTGCGCGGCGCCTCGCGCGCCAGCTTGCCGATCTCGCGCAGGATCAGCTCGGCCTCGAACGCCGCGGCGCGCTCCGCCGCGGCGGCCCGGCTGTCGGCCCCGTGCGAGGCGGTGTAGCGCTCCAGCCCGTCGCGGCAGACCGCGACGCGGTATTCCAGCCACTCGATCACGTCGCCGAAGGCCCGGCCGCGGATCTCCGCAGCCGTGGCCCGGCGCTTCTTCTCGCTCACCCCTCGTCCCTCCGCGGCCCGGACGAACGATCCTCTCGCATATCGAGCGGCGATTCACCCGGCGGCGCGCCTCTCAGATGTGGAGGGCTTCGCCGAGCGCCCGCAGGTTCGCCTCGTGGAAGGCTTCGCCGAGGGTCGGGTGGGCGTGGATCGTCCCGGCGATGTCTTCGAGCCGTGCCCCCATCTCCAGGGCGAGGCCGAACCCCGCCGCCAGCTCCGAGACGCCGGCGCCCACCGCCTGGATGCCGAGCAGGAGGTGGTTGTCGGCCCGGGCCGTCACCCGCACGAAGCCGTCCTCGGCGCCGAGCGTCATGGCGCGGCCGTTGGCGGCGAAGGGGAAGAGGCCGGTGCGGATCTCGTGCCCGGCGGCCCGGGCCTCCTCCGGCGACAGGCCGGCCGAGACCACCTCCGGATCGGTGAAGCAGACCGCCGGGATCGCCACCTTGTGGAAGGCGCGGCGGCGCCCCGCCACGAGGTCGGCCACCATCTCGCCCTGCGCCATGGCGCGGTGGGCCAGCATCGGCTCGCCGGTGACGTCGCCGACCGCCCAGACGTTGCGCATTGAGGTGGCGCAGCGCTCGTCGATGCGGATGAACGGTCCGCTCATGTCGAGGTCGAGCCGGTCGAGCCCGAGATCCTGCGTGCGCGCCTTGCGGCCGACCGCGACCAGGATCACCTCCGCCGGGATCGTCCGGTGTTCGCCGCCGACCTCGACATCCAGCGCGTCGCCCGAGACCCCGGTCGCCTTGGCGCCGAGCAGCACCTCGATCCCAAGGCCCCCGAGGCGCCGGGCCACCGGCCGGGTCAGCTCGGCATCGTAGGCCGGCAGGATCCGCTCGGCCATCTCGACCACCGTGACCTTGGCGCCGAGCTTGGCAAACGCCGTGCCGAGTTCGAGGCCGATATAGCCGGCGCCGACCACCGCCAACGTGGCGGGGATCTTCGGGAGCGACAGGGCCTCGGTCGAGGAGATGACGCGCCCGCCGAAGGGGATGTGCGGGAGCGCCGCCGGAACCGAGCCGGTGGCCAGGATGACGTGCTCGGCCCGCACCCGCTCGGGGCCGGTATCGGTCTCGACGAGGCAGGTCTTGCCGTCGACCATCTGCCCGCGCCCGCGCAGGATCTTGACCCCGCCGCGCTTGAGGAGCGACGCCACGCCGGTGTTGAGCCGCCCGACGATGCCGTCCTTCCACGCCACAGTGCGGGTGAAGTCGAGTTGGGGCGGACCGGCCGAGAGGCCGAAGGGCGAGGCATCCTCGGCCTGGAGGAGGGCGGCGTGATACGCCTCGGCGGCGTGGATCATCGCCTTCGAGGGGATGCAGCCGACATTGAGGCAGGTGCCGCCTAAGCGGTTCTCCTCGACCAGCACCGTGTCGATGCCGTGCTGGCCGGCGCGGATCGCCGCGACGTAGCCGCCCGGGCCGCCGCCGAGCACCAGGAGCTTGGTGGTGATCTCGCCCACGGGTCAGGCCTCCATGAACAACGTCGCGGGCGTCTCGAGCAGGCCCTTCAGCGCTTGCACGAACAGGGCGGCGTCGTAGCCGTCGACCACCCGGTGGTCGAAGGACGCCGAGAGGTTCATCGTCAGGCGCGGCACGAAGGCGCCGTCGCGCCAGACCGGGCGCATCACCTGCTTGTTGACGCCGATGATCGCCACCTCCGGCCGGTTGATCACCGGCGTCGTCACGATGCCGCCGAGCGCGCCCAGCGACGTGATGGTGATGGTCGAGCCCGACAGCTCGTCGCGGGCCGCCAGCCCGTTGCGGGCGGCCTCGGCGAGGCGACGCACCTCGGCGGCCGCGTTCCACACGTCGCGGGTCTCGGCGTGGCGGAGCACCGGCACCATCAGGCCCGACGGGGTCTGGGTCGCGATGCCGACATGGATGCCGGCATGGCGGTGGATCACCTCCGCCTCGTCGTCGTAGTGGGCGTTCATCTGCGGGAAGTCCGGCAGGGCCCGCACCAGGGCCTGGACTAGGAACGGGATCAGGGTCAGCTTCGGACGACTGGTGCCGTGGCGCTGGTTGAGGGCGGCGCGCAGCTCCTCCACCGCCGTCACGTCCACCTCCTCGACGTAGGAGAAGTGGGCGACGCGGCGCTTGGCGTCGGCCATGCGCTGGGCGATGCGCCGGCGCAGGCCGATGACCTTGATCTCCTCCACGCCCGTGCGGGCGACGCGGCCGGCGGGCGCGGGAGCGGCGTCCTCGGGCGGAGCGTTGAGGAACGCGTCGAGGTCGTCGTGACTGACGCGGCCAGCCGGGCCCGTGCCGCGGACCTGACGCAGGTCGATGCCGGCTTCGAGCGCCCGCCGGCGCCAAAATCCGCCGCGGCGCCCAGCGCCACCGCAGCTGTGAGGCCGCCCGAGGCGCCGAAGCCGGCGCGGGCTGGGCCGGCTCCAGGC
>NZ_JBEXZS010000252.1:0-1683 GCF_040593685.1 Methylobacterium sp. EM32
GTAACCGGGGCAAAATCGCGGGCGGTCAGGCTGGTGAGGTCTGCCTGACCAAGTCTGCGAGAGGTGGGATGGGTGGCCCGTGATCGGGGATGCCGAGGCGGTCTCCGAGGTAGCGGAAGAACGAGGTTCCGAGCTTGGTGCAGGTCTTCATGAGACCCAGCAGCGCATCGCGGGCGGCTCGCCCAGCCACACTCATCGTGCCGCCCGAGATCCGCCGCTTGGTCACGCAGGCCCGGATGTCGTTCTCCGATCCATTGGTGTGCAGCGGGATGTCCGGCCGGTCCAGCACCCGCAGAAGCTCTGCCTTGTTGCGGTGTAGCCGCGTCAATAGCCGGTCCAGCATCACCATCCCGGTCGAGGCCGTGAAGATCTGGTCGAACCGCACCCGGAGGTCCGCCGCGGCGCGCTCGCAAGGGGCCCTCGCATAGGCTTTCAGCTCGCCATACAGCTCCCAGATCCGCTCGCGCTGCTGGGCGATCATGGCGGCCTGGCTCGGCGTGGCCGGGACCAGCTTGTGCACCAGGCGCTCGGCATGCACCCAGCATAGCGCGTGCGTCCCGACCCGGAACTGGCCGGCATCGTCCGAGACGATCACAGCGTCCTGCAACAACCCGTGCTGCACCACCGCGCCCCACAGCGCGCCCTCGGTGGCGATCGTCACCGGGTCGAGGACGATCGTCTGCCCGTCCAGACCCAGCCTGGTCAGGTGAGCGCGCCACGCCGCCTCGTCGGGGAAGCTCTGGCTGGGGTGGGCCGCCAGCGCCGCCCGCAGAGGCCCGGAGAGGCCACGCTCCTTCATGTAAGCCAGCGCTGCCGCATTGATCACGTAGTCTGGATGCCCCGCCCGCAGCAGCGACAGGAAGCTCCGGCGCGACTTCGAGGTCCCGGTGCGGAACACCGTGAAGCGGTCGTTGCCGATCTGCGTGGTGACCCCGTCCGCCCGCGCGTGACGCGCCGCGGTGTCGTCCACGCTGATCCAGCGGGCGCCGGCAAGGCCGGCCCGCAGCACCGCCTCGTCCTCGGCCAGGACGACGTCGAGCCGGGCAGTCAGCAGCCGCACCACCTGCCGCTTGGAGATCGGCACCCCCACCCCCGCCAGCAGCGCACACAGCCGCTCGGTCGTGACCTGACCCTGGACGTGGGCGGCGAGCAGGAAACGGCGCAGGTGCGGTCCAAAGCCGCCGGCCATGCCCGCCGGCAGAGGAGCCACCAGCGTCTCGCCCGAGGGCGTGCGCCAGCGCTCGCGCCGGTAGCGCGTCACGCAGGCCTCCAGCACCAGGTCGCGTACCACCACGTCCTGGTAGCCCTTGAACTGCGAGCCAGGCGGCGCAGCCACCGACAGCACGACCTCGCGCGTGAGGGCGCAGCGCTCCTGGACAGGGCCGCGCCGACGCACGGGGCTCAGGGGCTTGGCACCGCCGCCCGTCGCCTTCTCCATCCCGGAGGGCGTCTGACGCGTCGGCGGGCGGGGCGGCAGGCCTTTGAGCCGCGCGATCTCGTCGCGCAACGCCCGGTTCTCGGCAGTCAGGCGCTGCGTCTGCTCAATCAGCGTCCCCACAAGGGCCCGCAGGTCCGACAACCCGAGCGTCTCGACCGAAGCGGGATCAGGCTGCGCCATGCCAATGATGAATCACATCGGGACAGCCGGAGCAAACCCAAAACCCGCAAATTTGCCCCGGTTAC
>NZ_JBEXZS010000253.1:0-7083 GCF_040593685.1 Methylobacterium sp. EM32
CGCCCCGACCGCCAGCAACGCTCCGCGGCCCGCCGCCCGCAAGCGGCCCGCCCCGGCGGTCGACGGGATGAACCCCGGCTTCGAGGCCGGGGCGCAGGACCAGTAGCGGGTCTTCGGGTCGCCGGTCAGGCGTGGCCGGCGGTGGCCGAGAGCATGGCGGGCTCGATGCCGATGCCGCGCAGGGCCCGGTCGTATTTCGTCTCGAGGGCGCTGTTGAAGATCAGGTCCGGATCGGCCGGGCAGTGCAGCCAGCCATTGGCCTGGATCTCGCTCTCGAGCTGGCCAGCCTGCCAGCCGGCATAGCCGAGCGCCAGCACCGCGCTCGCCGGTCCCTTGCCGACCGCGATCGCCCGCAGGATCTCGATCGTCGCGGTGAGGCAGATGCCGTCGTCGATCAGGAGCGTCGACTGGTCGATGTGGAAGTCGGGCGAGTGCAGCACGAAGCCCCGGCTCGCCTCGACCGGCCCGCCCATCAGCACCGGCATGTGGCCGATCCGGCTCGGCAGCCGGATGGCGTCGTCCTGGCCGATGATGTCGAGCTGGACCAGGAGGTCCGGCATGTTGAGGTCGGCGGCCGGCTTGTTGACGATGATCCCCATCGCCCCCTCCGCCGAATGCGCGCAGAGATAGATCACCGAGCGCGAGAACCGCTCGTCGGCCATGCCCGGCATCGCCACCAGCAATTGCCCGTCGAGGTAGCTCGGCCCGCCGCGGGCCGGATCCTCCCGGTCGCCGGCGCGCAGGTCCGGCGCCCCGCTCATGGCCGGGTCCGGGGAGAGGAGGTCCTGTGGAAATCTGCTGCGCATGAAGCCCATGCTACGCTCCGCCCCGGCGTTGTCCATAGTCCGCTTGTGCGGGAACGCCCGGGGAGGCCGCGGGGTCCCGTCGCCCGCGTCGCGGGCGGGACGACACGGGGTGCGACCTCGACTCGCCCGGACCGCCGCGCTAGACCCCGCCCGACTTTTTCGCGAGGAGAGCCACGATGACGATCCAGGTCGGCGATCACCTGCCCCAGGCGACCTTCCGGGTCATGGGCCCCGACGGCCCGGTGGCCAAGACCACCGACGACGTGTTCAAGGGCCGGCGCGTGGTGCTGGTGGCGGTGCCGGGCGCCTTCACGCCGACCTGCCACCGCAACCACCTGCCCGGCTACGTCACCCGCCGCGGCGACATCCTGGCCCGCGGCATCGACGCGATCGCGGTGACCGCGGTCAACGACGTGTTCGTGCTCGAGGCCTGGTCGAAATCGGCCGGCGCCGAGGGCATCGAGTTCCTGGCCGACGGCAACGGCGACTTCGCGAAGGCGCTCGGCCTCGACATGGACGGCACTGGCTTCGGCCTCGGCGTGCGCTCGAAGCGCTACGCCATGGTGGTCGAGGACGGGGTGGTGCGGGTGCTCAACGTCGAGGATTCGCCGTCGAAGGCGGATCATTCGGGGGCGGAGACGCTGCTGAAGTCGCTCTGAGGAGCTGGATCACCGGTCGGACAGTAGGCTGCCCGACCGGACTGGGAAGGTACCAGATCCTCGATGTCATCCCGGGGCTCCCCGCAAGGGAGAACCCGGGATCCATAACTGCCGAGGATACCGAATAAGGCGATTGGCGTTCCGCCTTGTCCTGAACCGCCAGCGGTTATGGATCCCGGGTTCCGCTTCGCGGCCCCGGGATGACAAGGAGGATGCCGAAACCGTCGAAATCAGCCGGACACGTTCCGAGGCGATCGGGCCTCGCCGCGCTCGCTTAGCGGCACATGAATCTCATTCACCTCTAGCTGCAATTTCCGCGTTTGTCCGCTCCCCTCCCGCCGGGCACAGTGCCCGCAACGAGACGAGGGAGGAACCGTCGAGGACGGGCGGCGATGCGGGGGTGAGCCCTTCGCAGCGCTGAGAATCTCCCTCGTGCCCGAAGGCCGGCCCGACGCAACGGGCACGTGCCGCAACGAGCCAGGGAGGACGACATGTTGCTGAACGACAAGGTGTGCCTGATCACCGGCGCCGCATCGCTGCGGGGCATCGGCCGCGCCACCGCGAAGCTCTTCGCCCAGCACGGCGCCAAGGTGGTGATCCTCGATCTCGATGCCGGCCAGGCCGAAGAGGCCGCCCGCTCCCTCGGCGAGGGCCATCTCGGCCTCGCCTGCAACGTCACCGACAAGGCCGCCTGCCAGGCCGCCGCCGCCGAGGTCGTCGCCCGCTTCGGTCGCATCGACGTGCTGATCAACAATGCCGGCATCACCCAGCCGCTGAAGTTCATGGAGATCGAGCCCGGCAACTACGACGCCGTCCTCGACGTGAACCTGCGCGGCACGCTCTACATGAGCCAGGCGGTGGTGCCGCAGATGCGCCAGCAGCAATCCGGCTCGATCGTCTGCATGTCGTCGGTCTCGGCGCAGCGCGGCGGCGGCATCTTCGGCGGGCCGCATTACAGCGCCGCCAAGGGCGGCGTGCTGGGCTTGGGCAAGGCGATGGCCCGCGAGCTCGGCCCCGACACGGTGCGGGTCAACAGCATTACCCCCGGCCTGATCCAGACCGACATCACCGGCGGCAAGCTCACCGACGAGCTGAAGGTCGAGATCGCCAAGGGCATCCCCCTCGGCCGCCTCGGCGTCGCCGACGACGTCGCCAATGCCTGCCTGTTCCTGGCCTCCGACCTGTCCTCCTACATCACCGGCGCCGTCATCGACGTGAACGGCGGCATGCTGATCCACTGAGGAGCCGATCATGCCGACCACCGAATCGCCCCCCCGGCAGAACAGCCCCTCGCTCGCCGAGCGGGCCTACCGCATCCGCCGCAACGCCCTCTTGATGGGTGAGGTCCAGGGCCAGGGCTACATCGCCCAGGCCCTCGGCATCGCCGACGTGCTGGCGGTGTCGTACTTCCACGCCATGCGCTACCGGCCCGAGGAGCCGGAATGGGAGGGACGCGACCGCTTCCTGCTCTCGATCGGCCACTACGCCATCGCGCTCTATGCCGCCCTCCTCGAAGCCGGCATCCTCCCGCAGGACGAGCTGACGAGCTACGGGGCCGACGACAGCCGGCTGCCGATGTCCGGCATGGCCGCCTACACCCCCGGCATGGAGATCACCGGCGGCTCCCTCGGCCACGGCCTCGCGCTCGCGGTCGGCTTCTGCCTCGGGCTCAAGCGCAAGAAGTCGGACTCGTTCGTCTACTGCCTGATCTCCGACGGCGAGCTCGGCGAGGGCTCGATCTGGGAGGGCGCCTGGTCGGCGAGCCACTGGAAGCTCGACAACCTGATCGCCATCGTCGACGTCAACAACCAGCAGGCCGACGGTCCGGCCTCGCAGGTCACCGGCTTCGAGCCGGCGGCGTCGCGCTTCGAGGCTTTCGGCTGGCACGTCCAGCGGGTCGACGGCAACGACATCGACGCCCTGGTCCGGGCCTTCGATGCCGCGAAGGCGTGTCCGGAGCAGAAGCCCCGCATCATCATCTGCGACACCAAGATGGCGAAGGGCATCCCCTTCCTGGAGGCGCGCGAGCGCAACCACTTCCTGCGGGTGGAGCCGCAGGAATGGCAGGACGCGATTCACATCCTGGATGCCGGGAGGCCCGCATGAAACGCTCGAAGTACACGCGCCCGGCTTGGCTCTCCGAGGCCAATACGGGCGAACGGCTGACGACCTCAGCGATGATCGCCTCGCTGGCCGGTCCCGACCAGCGCACCGCGCCGGCCCCCTTCGGCCACGCGCTGGCGAAGCTCGCCGAGGAGCGGCCGGAGATCGTCGGGCTCACCGCCGATCTCGGCAAGTACACCGACCTGCACATCTTCGCCCAGAAGCACCCCGAGCGCTTCTACCAGATGGGCATGGCCGAGCAGCTCCTGATCAGCGCCGCCGCCGGCATGGCGCGCGAGGGTTTTCAGCCTTTCGCCACCACCTACGCGGTGTTCGCGGCACGGCGCGCCTACGACTTCATCTGCATGGCGATCGCGGAGGAGAACCTCGACGTCAAGATCGTCTGCGCGCTGCCGGGCCTCACCACCGGCTACGGGCCGAGCCACCAGGCGACGGAAGACATCGCGATCTTCCGCGGCCTGCCCAACATGACGATCCTCGACCCCTGCGACGCGCACGAGATCGCGCAGGCCGTGCCGGCCATCGCCGATCACAAGGGGCCGGTCTACATGCGGCTCCTGCGCGGCAACGTGCCCCTGGTGCTCGACGAGTACGGCTACACGTTCGAGCTCGGCAAGGCCAAGACCATCCGGGACGGCAACGACGTCCTGATCATCTCAACCGGCCTGATGACCATGCGGGCCCTTGAGGCGGCGGACGCGCTCCGCGAGGACAAGGTCGACGTCGCGGTGCTGCACGTGCCGACGATCAAGCCGCTCGACACCGAGACGATCCTGCGCGAGGCCGGCAAGGGCGGACGCCTGGTCGTGGTCGCGGAGAACCACACCGTGGTCGGGGGCCTCGGCGAGGCGGTGGCGGGGCTGCTCATGCGCTCCGGCACGATCCCGAAGGCCTTCCGTCAGGTCGGCCTGCCGGACGAGTTCCTCGATGCCGGCGCCCTGCCGACCCTGCACGACCGCTACGGGATCTCGACCGGCGCGATGGTGAGGAGCATCCGCGAATGGCTGTGAGCGCAGACTCCCCCGTCGCCTTCGTCGGCTTGGGCTCGATGGGCCTGCCGATGGCCCGCAACCTCGTGCGGCACGGCTTCCCCGTGCGCGGCTTCGACGTGCGGGCGGAAGGCCGCAGCGCCTTCGCGAGTGCCGGCGGCACCTCCGCCGACACGATCGCGGCGGTGTCCGAGGGCGCCGGAGCCCTGGTGCTGATGGTGGTCAACGCCGACCAGGCGGAGAGCATCCTGTTCGGCGCGGGCGCCCTGGAGTATCTGGCCCCGAACGCGACGGTGGTCCTGATGGCGACCTGCCCGCCGGCTTCTGTTGCGGCGCTCGCCAAGCGGGTGACCGCCACCGGCCGGGCCTTCGTCGACGCGCCGGTCTCCGGCGGGGTCGTCGGGGCCGAGGCCGGGACCCTCACCATCATGGCGGCGGCCCCCGCCGCCGTGATCGCGGAGATTCGGCCCCTGCTGGAGGCGATGGGCGACAAGGTGTTCCATGTCGGGCCGGAGCCCGGCCAGGGCGCCACCATGAAGGCGGTCAACCAGCTCCTGTGCGGGGTGAACCTCGCCGCGGCGGCGGAAGCCCTGTCGCTGGCGGCGAAGGTCGGGATCGACGGCGCGACGGCGCTGGAGATCGTCTCCGGCTCCTCGGCGTCGAGCTGGATGCTGCGCGACCGCGGTCCGCGGATGCTGGAGGAGACCCCGCGGGTCACCAGCGCCGTCGACATATTCGTCAAGGATCTCGGCATCGTGCTCGAAGCCGGCCGCAGCGAGAAGGCGGCCCTGCCCCTCGCGGCCCTCGCCCACCAGCTCTTCCTCGCAGCCTCGGGCCGTGGGGCGGGCGCGGAAGACGACAGCCAGGTCATTGGGTCCTATCGCGCGCTGAACGGCAAGTAATATCGGCACACCTCTAATATCGGCACACCTCCCGTCCGCGATCGTGTTTTCACATCAGGTCGCGCGCATCCCCTCTCCCCGCGGGCGGGGAGAGGGCTCCGGCGACCTTGCCGTCGACGGAGCGAGGCGGCAGCCGATGGTGAGGGGGAGGTGCCGAATATGGCTCCTCCGGAAACACCCCCTCACCCTCGCGGCGAACCTGCGGTTCGCTGCTCGCTGCATCTCCTGAACGGAGACGCAGCCCTCTCCCCGCCCGCGGGGAGAGGAGAAACCAGCACTTCTTCCGGAATCCGCAGCATCGCCGCGGAAAGACCGACCACTCACGTCCAGAGGCCGGCTCACCGGCCCATCCCCCCTCTCGAGGAAACACCCATGAGCCACGCCCTCTCCCGCCGCACGCTGCTCGCCGGCGCCGCCGCCTTCCCCCTCGCCACGGTGTTCACCCGCCCGGTGCGCGCCGCCGAGTTCGAGTACAAGCTCGCGACCGGTCAGGACCCGACCCACCCAGTCAACACCCGGGCCCAGGAGGCGCTCACCCGCATCCGCGAGGCCTCGAACGGCCGGCTCGACATCAAGCTCTTCCCGGCCAACCAGCTCGGCTCCGACACCGACCTGCTGTCGCAGGTGCGCAACGGCAGCGTCGAGTTCTTCAACCTCTCGACCTCGATCCTCTCGACCTTCGTCGCCGCCGCGGCGCTGCCGAATACCGGCTTCGCGTTCAAGGATTACGACGACGTCTGGAAGGCGATGGATGGGGGCCTCGGCACTTACGTCCGCGAGCAGATCGCCAAGACGCCGATCCAGACCGTCTCCAAGGTGTGGGACAACGGGTTCCGCCACATCACCTCCTCGACCCGCGAGATCAAAACGCCGGAGGATCTGAAGGGCTTCAAGATCCGCGTCCCCCCGTCGCCGATGCTGACCTCGCTGTTCAAGGCGCTCGACGCCGGCGCCGCGCCGCTCAACTTCAACGAGTTGTACTCGGCGCTGCAGACCAAGATCTTCGAGGGCCAGGAGAACCCGCTCGCCATCACGGCGACGACCCGGCTCTACGAGGTGCAGAAGAGCTGCAGCCTGACCGGCCACGTTTGGGACGGCTACTGGATCCTCGGCAACAAGAAGGCCTGGCAGCGTCTGCCCGAGGATCTGCGCGCCATCGTCTCCCGCGAGCTCGACCGCTCGGCCGACGACCAGCGCGCCGACATCGTGAAGCTCAGCGCCTCGCTGCGCCAGGAACTCGGATCCAAGGGAATCTCCTTTATCGAGGTCGATCGTCAGAAATTTCGCGATGCGCTCGGCCGCACGACCTTCTACAAGGACTGGAAGAACAAGTACGGCGACGCCGCCTGGGAGCACCTCGAGGCCGTCTCCGGCAAGCTGGCCTGAGGGAGGCACACGATGCATGTCGACATCGCGACGGAGACGCCTGCCTTGCCGGCAGCGTCGGCCAAGCGCGCCTGGGCGCGCACGCTCGACAACGCGCTCGGGCCCCTGATCGAGATCCCGGCCGCCCTCCTGGTGGTGGCCGAGGTGGTGGTGCTGCTCGCCGGCGTGGTCAGCCGCTACGTCTTCCACGCCCCCATCGTCTGGTCGGACGAGCTCG
>NZ_JBEXZS010000254.1:0-3333 GCF_040593685.1 Methylobacterium sp. EM32
CACCCCTCCCCCGCCGCCCCGCCTGAGCCCTGCCCCATGACGCGCCGGCGCCGCCGTTCCGTCCTCATCCTCGTCTGCGGCGCCGTGCTGGCGGCGGCCCTCGGGCTCGTCCTCTCGGCGATGCGCGACACCATCGTGTTCTTCCGCTCACCCACCGAGGTGGCGAGCAAGACGGTGGCGCCCGGCACCCGCTTCCGCCTCGGCGGGCTGGTCGAGGCCGGCTCGCTCAAGCGCGAGGCCGACGGCAAGGTGGCGTTCGCCGTCACCGATACCGGCTCGACCGTGCAGGTGCGCTACCGCGGCCTGCTGCCCGACCTCTTCCGCGAGGGCCAGGGCGTGGTGACCGAGGGCGTGCTGGAGCCCGACGGGATCTTCCGCGCCGACACGGTGCTCGCCAAGCATGACGAGACCTACATGCCCCGCGAGGTCGCCGACGCCCTCAAGGCGCAGGGGCGCTGGCAGGAAGGCGGGGCCAAGGAAGGCGCGACCAAGCCGGGTCAAGCGCAGGCCGAGCCCGTCCCCCGCACCGCCGTCCAATAGTCCCGCCCCGTGCGGCGGAAGGTCTTGGCGGCGCCCGGCACGAAGCGGACTAAGGTGACGTCCGCGATCCGCCGCGGCAGGACGCCGGGCGGGAGAGCCGTCGACCGATCTCCCGTCCCGATGGACTTCACGCTCACCGAAAGGTCGCCCTGGTGCTGATCGAGGTTGGTCACTACGCCCTCGCCCTGGCGCTCGCCCTGTCCCTGACGCAGATGGTGATGCCGGTCTGGGCGAGCCGCGCCGCCGACCCCGTCCTGCGCAGCGTCGCGGTGCCGGCGGCGCTCGCCACCTTCGCGTGCATCGCCTTCGCGTTCGGAGCGCTGACCTACGCCCACGTCACCTCGGACTTCTCGGTCCAGAACGTCGTCGAGAACTCGCACTCGATGAAGCCGCTGATCTACAAGATCTCCGGCGTCTGGGGGAACCACGAGGGCTCGATGCTGCTCTGGGTGCTGATCCTGGCGCTGTTCGGCGCCGTGGTGGCGCTCGCCCGCAATTCCGTGCCGCCGACCCTGCGGGCCAACACGCTCGGCGTGCAGGCCGCGATCACCGCGGTGTTCCTGCTCTTCATCCTCGTCACCTCGAACCCGTTCGCCCGGCTCAACCCGGCCCCGGTCGAGGGGCGCGACCTCAACCCGCTGCTCCAGGATCCCGGCCTCGCGATCCATCCGCCGCTGCTCTATCTCGGCTATGTCGGCTTCTCGATCACCTTCGCCTTCGCCATCGCGGCCCTGATCGAGGGCCGGATCGATGCCGCCTGGGCCCGCGCCGTGCGGCCCTGGACGCTGGCCGCCTGGTGCTTCCTCACCGTCGGCATCGCCATGGGGTCGTACTGGGCCTATTACGAGCTCGGCTGGGGCGGCTGGTGGTTCTGGGACCCGGTCGAGAACGCCTCGCTGATGCCGTGGCTCGCCGGCACGGCGCTCGTCCACTCCACCGTCGTGATGGAGAAGCGCGACGCGCTCAAGGTCTGGACGGTGCTGCTCGCCATCCTGACCTTCTCGCTGTCGCTGCTCGGCACATTCTTGGTGCGCTCCGGCGTGCTCACCTCGGTCCACACCTTCGCCACCGACCCGACCCGCGGCACCTTCATCCTCGGCATCCTGGTCTTGTTCATCGGCGGCTCGCTGGCGCTCTACGCCTGGCGCGCGCCCACCCTGCGCCAGGGCGGCCTGTTCGCGCCGATCTCGCGCGAGGGCGCGCTGGTGATGAACAACCTCTTCCTGTCGGCGGCCTGCGCCACGGTGCTGGTCGGCACGCTCTATCCGCTCGTGCTCGAGTCGCTCACGGGCGAAAAGATCTCGGTCGGGCCGCCCTTCTTCAACCTGACCTTCCTGCCGCTCGCGGTGCCGCTGCTCCTCGTGGTGCCGTTCGGCCAGACGCTGGCCTGGAAGCGCGGCGACCTCGCGGCGGCGAGCCAGCGGCTGTTCGTCGGCTTCGCGCTGGCGCTCGCCGTGGCGCTTCTGGCCATCGCGGTCACCTGGGGCGGACCGGTGGGGGCGCCGCTCGGCATCGGGCTCGGTGCCTACCTGATCCTGGGCGCCGCCCTCGAGATCGTCACCCGGGCCAAGGGCAAGACGCTCGGCCTGTCGCTGCGCCGCGCCGCCGGCCTGCCGCGCTCGGCCTGGGGCACGGCGCTGGCGCATGCCGGCGTCGGCGTCACGGTGATCGGCATCGCCGCCCAGGCCTGGAGCGTCGAATCCCTCGCCACCGTGAAGCGCGGCGGCGAGTTGCATGCCGGCCCCTACGTCGCGGCCCTGGAGGGCGTCCTGCCCCGCACCGGGCCGAACTACACCGAGACCGTGGCCCACCTGACCATCCGCGAGGGCGGGGTTCCGGTCGGGGTGATCGAGCCGGGCAAGCGCTTCTACGCCTCGCGCAACATGTCGGTGAGCGAGGCGGGCCTGCTCACCCTCGGGGTGAGCCAGGTCTATGCCAGCGTCGGTGAGACCGGGACCGACGGCAGCGTCGGCATCCGCCTGTACTACAAGCCCCTGGTGCTGCTGATCTGGCTCGGCGCCGTGGTGATGGCGCTCGGCGGCGGTCTCTCCCTCACCGACCGGCGCTTCCGCGTCGGCGCCCCGGCCCTGCGGCCGGCGATCCGCGACGCGGCCGGCCCGGTGCCGCCCCACTCGGTCCCCGCAGAGTAGGATGATCGTGGTCCCGATGCGTGCCCTCCGTTCAGCCCTCCTCGCCCTGGCGCTCCTCATGCCGGTCGCCGCCGGCGCCGTGCAGCCCGAGGAGGTGATGAAGGACCCGACCCTGGAGAAGCGGGCCCGGGCGATCTCGTCCGGCCTGCGCTGCCTCGTCTGCCAGAACCAGTCGATCGACGATTCCGACGCGCCGCTCGCCCGCGACCTGCGGCTGATCGTGCGCGAGCGCCTGCGCCAGGGCGACGACGACGATTCGGTGCTGCGCTACGTGGTCCAGCGCTACGGCGAGTTCGTGCTGCTGCGCCCCGTCGTCGCCTGGCACACCGCGTTCCTCTGGCTGACCCCGGTCCTGGTGGTCGGCCTCGGCGGCCTCGCCCTCTTCGCGACCTCCCGCCGGCGGAAGGCGTCCCAGCCCAAGGCCCTCTCGGCCGCCGAGGAAGCGGCGGTCGCCGACCTGATGCGCCGGGCCGAATCCCGATGAGCGGGGGTCTCACCGACATCGCCGGCATCCGCGTCGGCCATGCCGAGGATGCCCGCGCCCTCTCCGGCACCACCGCGATCGTCTTCGATGCGCCGACGGTCGCGGCGGTCGACATCCGCGGCGGCGGGCCGGGCACGCGGGAGACCGACCTGCTCGATC
>NZ_JBEXZS010000255.1:0-13288 GCF_040593685.1 Methylobacterium sp. EM32
GCACGCTCGCGCACCTCAGGGGAAAAAGGGGTTGTTCGCTTCGTCATGGCTCCATCCTCTCAGAAGTTGGAGCCTCCGGGAAACCCGGGGCGGTTCAGACGACGTTCATGGTGCAGACGTTCGAGAGCCACCGGAAGCGACTGCGACTGGGCAACCGGGACGTGACTCTGACGGATAGTGGAGCGCTCAAGCGGGCGGAGGCGATCTCCGGCCGGATGCCGGGCGCGGCGGCCCTGCGGATCGTGGCGGATGACGAGAAGGGCGAGTTGGAGAGCGTCGCGATCCTCGGACAGTTCGGGGAGGTGCAGGTCGGGGAGGTGCAGGAGGACTTCGCGGAGCAGGTGAGCGGCGGGTGAGGCCCGTCATCGGCCAGAACCTACCGTGGCTGGAAGGTGGGGCCTGGAAGCAGAAAACCCGCCGCGGGGTGCCCCGGGCGGGCTTGGTTATGCTAGAGAGCTTATCAATTGAGGAAGCGCGGCACCACGAATCGAATCCCCAGAAGGCCAATCAACGCTAGATTTCCACTGACCAGCAGTACATATAAAATATCTGAGTCCTGCCCATAACCCGGATAAAATCCCGAACGGCATACCTTGACTATGTGCATTAGTGGATTCCATTGGACATATTCATAAATTATCTGCGGCATTGCTTCCGTGACAATAATCGTACCGCTGGTGAAGTACATAATTATCGTTGGAACTATCACACCTATCTGCCATTGTGGAAGCATTTGTGATATAAACACATTCATAAATCCCAACGACATCGCAAATAAGATAGATAAGATCATACTCTGACAAAATGTGAAAGTATCTCTCGGAATAACGTTTGCACCAAAGCATGTCGCAAGAAAAAATACCATTATAATACTGAGGCTACTAGTGCAAATCTCTACAAGAGCCCGAGATATGACTACATCAAAAAACTTTACCTGTGGAAAATATATAAGTTGCTTGTTTTGCATTGGCCCTTCCATCATCTTACGAGACATGTAGTTCATGATGATGTAAGGAGACAAGCCAGAAACGGCAAACAACACGATGCTATCACCGATCGGCGTCGGCCTCTTCATTAGGACGTAGGCGGCCGTGATGACGAGGATATGCGCGCACGGCCATCCGACCGCGATGCCGTAGCCCCACATGGTCCCGCCAAAGCGGGTACGCATGTCGCGCAGCATAAGGGCGCCAAGGACATCCAGTTGGACCTCAAGCGCCGACTTCATGTGCTGTGCCATACTAGCTCCGTTCAGCACGCGACATTGGTTTGGATGCTTTCCCCGAAAGCGCGAGCACTCGCGTCCTAGGGCAGGATTGTGGCGACTGGGGGGCCTTTGCCTTGATTCGCAACAGATCGGCAAGCGCAAGAAAGCCCCACTCGGCGGATGCCGGTGGGGCTGAAGGCGGGGTCTCGGGTCTTGGAAGATCCGATGGGCAACGGGCCGGCGGTGGGCGGGTTCCGGATCAGCGATGCGTGCGCCCGGTCCGGCTCGGCGGCGACTCCCGCTCGTCCAGCTGCTCCAGCACCGGCACCAGCCGGCTCAGCACGGACGTGACTTGGTCGGCATGGGCCGCCTGGTCGGCCGCGGTATCGGCGACGATCGCGGCGGTGAGCCCCTTGATCGCGGTGGTGAAATCGGAGATCGCCATGCTGTCGAACACGGCCGAGCCCGCCGTGGTCGCGATCTCTCGGGCCGTCTCAGGCTTCAGATGCTCCGCCTTCATCGCCTCAAGGCGGTAGTCCAGCATGGTCTTCACGAAGGAGTTGATCGGGACCAAGGCCGCACCCACTGCCGCCGTAATGGCGATGGCGATGGCAGGCCAGCTATCGAGCGTTGCGACCGGATCCGCCAAAACGCCGCCTCCTCTCCTCGGCCTCTACCTGAGCCGCGGCGCGCCGCCTCTTCCGCAGCCCGAACGTGTCCGCCGCCGCCATGTCGGAGGCGGTCCGGCCGGAGGAATGGAGCTCGGCGATCGCGAACACGCTGAACATCGCTATCCCGATGTTGGCCGGCGGGTAGGCCAGGACAAATCCGACGAAAAGCGCCGACCAGAAAGCAAATCCGCCCATGCACCCGAGCGTCCGGACGAGGCTGGTCTCGCGGCCGCGCCGCCCGTTGATAGCGCGGCGAGGCGGGCGGAGCCGACCACGACGGAAATCGTGCCGGCCTGCGCCTCCGTCACGAACGAGGCGATCACCCGCCACTGCGGCCCGACGAATGTCTGCGCCGGCGAGAGGATCACGACGCCGACCGTGACCATGATGGCGCTCAGCCAGACCTCGGCCCATCGGGTCTGGCCGTAGCGGACGGCGCGGCGGATGCGCTCGTTGAGGACGGGATCGGGATCGTAGTGGAGCATCGTTCCGTCGTACCAGGGGGCGAGGTAGGCCAGCCAGCAGCGGCCGCGGTTGAAGCGCATGGCGCGTCCTTCTGGTGCTGCGGGCAGGCGGGCGACTAATGCGACGCCGACCGCGGCGCGCCGGACGCCTCGAATGAGGCCAGCGCCGGGCCGAGCACGTTCCGCTCGTCGGCCTCCTCGTCGAGATCCAGCTTGCGGAGGATCAGCTTCGCGACGCCCTCGGCGCCGCCGGCCTGCTCCCAGACGATCCGCGGCACCGCCTCGGCACCTCGCCCGAGCCCGGCGGCCACGACGCGCGAGCCTAGCTCGACGTTCAGCTGCTTGCCCTTCACCGCACCCTTGACCGCGCTCAGGCCGTGCTCGGCCAGCGCCATCGCCAGCTGCTCGAAGCGCGTCTGCGTCAGGACGAGGCCGGCCCAGATGTAGCGCCGCCGGATCGCCTGCGCTGCCCATGCGGCGAGCGGCGGCAGCAGGATCAGGAACACGTTGAAGCCCGCCTGCGCGAGATCGCTGAGCCACTGGCCCCAGGGCAGCGGCAGTGCGGTGTTGCCGACGGTTGCGACCTCGGCGGCGAGCGCCGGCCCGGCGATGAGCGCGATCAGCGCCGCGACCAAGATGCCGACGACCGGCAGCCGAGCGCGCCCGGCGATGCGGACCGCGACGGCGAGCACCAGAGTGCCGAGCAGCAGCAGGCCGAAGGCGAGGCCATGGGCCGGATTGCCGCCAGCGGGCAGCATCTCGGCGACCGGGACGGCGCCGACCAGGGCGGGAGAGCAGACGCAGGCGAGCGTCAGCGCCGCGAGGAAGATGCGGGGCATGACGGTGCCCTGGTGGTGAGATATCCCGTTTTTCGCTCTCATCTGCTCGACTTTGGCCATTCAGGCAGCGTTGCAGAGGGCGTAGGCCCAAGGGGGCGGCAGAGCGAAGCGAGGTTTCGTTCTGTGTCGCTTGGGCCGGGATGTTGCCAAAGCCCTCTCCCTCCAGAGGGCGCGGCGGACGCTGGCCAGCGCATCGGAGAAGGTGGGTTGCGCCTTTGGGTACCAGGCGGCCTGCGCCGCCCTGCGCTCGCGGGCGGGCAATCGCGCGGTCAGCAGGGTGACGATCGAGAACAGGGCGAGCAGGCAGGGCGTGGTGCGGGCGATGGCCTTGTCCGACCACTGGCGCTGGGTCTCGACGCCCAAATGGGCGCGGGTCTCCTGGAACGTGACCTCGACGCTCCAGCGCCGCACGAACCAGGTCAGGATCTGCTCGGGATCGCGGACGAGATCGGTGCATAGCAGCGCCTGGGGTGAGAAGCGCTCCTCGGGATCGCGGATCAGCACCCAGCGGACCGGCACCACCGGCAGACCCGCGTGCCACCAGACGGCCGTCTCGCTGGCGACCTCGACGGTGCGCTCGGCGGTCCCGTACCAGCCCGGCACCGTGAGCCGATGCCAGCGTGTTCCCTCCTCGACGAGAACCTGCGCCAGATTCGGGCGCCGCGCGCCCTTGATGCGCGGACGTCCGATCGTGCCCGGCCGGCGCGGCCGAGCCAGATCGTAGAGCGCCGCGTCGAGGCGCAGGCGGGTGACGATGGTCACGCCGCGGCGGCTCAGGGCGGCCAGGAAGGCAAGCGCCGCAAAGCTGCTGTCGGCCACCAGAACGAGGTCGCGCCCCGGCAGCCAGCGGCGGGCCTGGAGGACGAGTTGGCGCCCGACCGCGAGCAGGGACTTGTGTCGACGGCCCCGCTCGCGGCAGGCACGCTCGGAGGGGACGAGCGCGGTGAGGAACGGCAGCGCCCAGATCCGCCCTGCCCAGGGGACAGGCGCCAAAAGCATCAGGCTGAGCCATCGTAGCCCGCTGGTCTTGACGAAGTGGCTGTCGGAAGAGCGCACTGGATCGCGATAGATGCCGCGGGCCGCGATGCGTTTGCCCCAGCGCCGCTCGATCGTATCGTCGAGGCCCAGGACCACCGGGCCGCGTGGTGCGAACGCCGTGATCAGGTGCCCGAGCAGGATGCGGGCGCCAGCGCGGGGCGACCAGGCGGCGCGGTTGAGGACACGGTGGAAGTTGACGAAGCGGCGCTCGTGGGCGCGGCCCAGGATGCGCAGCAGGCTGGCGACCGTGCGCCGGCCCGGGGCCAGGATGGCGCCGAGAAGCAGGATCCGGGCATGGCACCAGGAGCGGTGGACGAAGAGCGGCGCGAAGGCCAGGATGAGCCCGGCGAAGCGGGCGGGCAGGCCGGGCATGGCGGTTGTCTCTTGGTCGAAACAGCGCCAGCCTACCCGTCACGCCCGCTTCGTCACCCCCGTGACGCCAAGGCCTCCGACCCGCCAAAATTGGCCAAAGTCGAGCTGAGGAGGCAAAAAGGGATCAGATGCTCGGCTGGCCCGGCCGGCGCGGGTGAACTGCCCGGAAATCCCAGGTTATTGGTCAGCAGCCCCGGCGATCCGTCAGCGCCTCGCGCAATTCCCGCTCGCCGTCCTCGCTCAGGACCCGGTCGGCGTCGGGGCTCAGGTCGATGGCGAGCATGGTGCCCGGGATCACGAAATGCCGCGCCGGCGGGTCGATCTCGCCGATGCCGTAGCGGGGGGCGGTGAGGATCAGCAGGGCGTGGTCGCCGCGGCGCCGGCGGGTCTTCTTGCCCATCAGCGCGTCCTCCGCCCGCCGAGCGCCTGGCAGCGGTCCAGCGCCTCGTTGATCGCCTCGGCGATGCGGATCTGGATCTGCGCCGTGCGCACGGGGCCGGGCAGGAGCGCGACGAGGTCGCCGATCTCCCGCGCCGCGAGCGCGAGGGCGTCCACCGGCGGATCCTGCGCGTCGCCGAGCGGCATCGGGCCGGTGGCCGCCGCCGGCATGACCGGCTCGTTCGGCGGGGTGAGGCGGCGGGTGGGCATCAGGCCTCGCTCACGCCCGACTTGGCGCCGGCGATCGTCGTCGGCAGCTTGGTCGCCACCGGCAGCGGCACATCGGCGGGCCAGCGGAAGGAGGTGAACTCGCTGCGCTTGAACCCGGCGATCGACACGGCGTCGCCCTGGTTCCCGTCGAGCAGATAGATGGTCGAGGCGCTGGCGCCGACGACGATCCCCACGTGCCCCTGCCACGAGCTGCCGGCGCGCTTCTTCGTGGCGATGCAGCCGAGCGCCGGATCCTTGAGCCCGACGCCCCAGCCCTCGTAGGAACGGGCCGCGAGGCTGCCGGAGGGCTTGTGGCCGGCGCGCTGGAGCATCGCGCCGACGAACGCCGCGCACCAGGAGGTCACGTCGTCCTTGACCCCGGAGAAGCCGGCGTCGGCGAAGTACCGGACGACGATCGGGTTGTTCGCTTTCTCGATCCCCCCTTCGTTCCGACCTCGTGCGCCGCCAGTGCGAGCGACGCGGGCTGCTCGGGCTCGGCGCGGCGCTCGGTGAAGGTCGACGCTGCCGAGCGCCTTGATCGTGAGCGGCCCGGCGATACCGTCCGGCACCAGCCCGGCGGAGCGCTGGAACGCCGTCATCGCGGCGATGGTGCGGGGGCCAGCATCATCGTCGGCGCCTCCGGGCCCGAGGTCATAATCACGCGCCAGGAGAGCGCGCTGGATCTCAGCAACGGTCATCAGGATCTCCGGATTGTCAGGGTGTCAGGCTCGGGCCTGGTGGCGCGGCGAGCGGAGGATCAGAACTGCAAACCCTTGGGCGAGAAGAACTGCGAGCAGGCCGTGTAGACGTCTTCGATCTGCTGCGCTGTGCGCGTCCCGGCAAACATGATGCTCGCCACCATGTCGACCTTCCCGCCGAATCCCGCGGAGTTGGTGAGATTGTAGTGACCGCCCATTCGCATCTTGAGCGTGCCGCCTGGAAGGACCGATGCATGCGTGGGATTAGTCGAGGAGATGCGCGTTGCTCCGGCGTGCTGCTCGAACAGCGTCTCCGTGGTGGCGGAGTAGTTCGCCGCATACAGCGAAAAGCGGTCGGTCTGTAGACCGCCAGGGCGGCATTCGGGGCCGGCGAACCAAGCGAGAGGCTTCGAACGCCCGGCCCATTGAAATTGCTAATGATCAGCACGCCGTTGGTGTTGTCCGCCCGGAACCTCGCAATCGAGACGAGGCAGACGCTGCCGATGGCAGCGATGTCGTTCCCGGTGAACGGCGCCTCGAAACAGTTCGGGCTATTGGTGTCGACGCCGGCGGTCGCGAAGAGCGGGCTTCGGACAGGCGCGCCGATGATGGCCGCGTCTCGCCCATTCCCCGATTGGTCACGGATCGTCGCTCCGAAGGTACTACCGTAGATATAGACGGCGCAAGGGTCATACGGGATGTCGATCTCACCGTAGAACGGGAGACCTGAGCCCGCCGCATATTCTCCTGAGCCCGGGATGGCGAGGTGAAGCGCAACCATTATACAGTCATCTCAAGAATTGATGCCCAGCGGTCCATCCGCTTGTTGATGCCGGTGGGATCGAAGACGATCTTGTCGCCCTGCTTGTCGCGCAGGTTGCAGATGCCGCGGGCGCCATCGCCGATCCAACCGGCTCGGATATTCGAGCCCGGCACTGCGCCAGAGGTGCGGAGGGCGATGGTGCGCTGACCCACTAGCCCTACGCTGTTGATCGTGATGGCCCCACCGTTGGGATCGACCGCCGTGAAGCCGTAGTTGCCCGGGTTCGGGCATGTCGTAGTGTCGAGGACGAGGCTGCCGACTGCTGATGGGAAGTGCAGCAGAACGGTCGTACCGTTGATCTCTGACGCCTCGGGCACCAGCGGCTTGATCTTCACGCCATCGAACAGGGCACGCTTGATCGCGATGCCGTAATATGCGCCCAGCAGCTTCGAACTGATATTGGTCAGGTGCAAATTGTCGGAGCCGTACACCAAGAAGTGCTTTGGCGTGACGAAGCAATATTCCGCCTCCAGTGCCAGCGCCAGCTGCGCCAGGGCGATCTCTGGTCGGTCCCGCCCATAGAGCAGGTGCGTCGATGTCTGGCACAGGAACATCGGCAGGATGCGCGACAGCCCTGTCTTCGAATTGCTGTGATCCTAGATCGTGTTATGAACTTATGATGGAGCGTGAGCGTTGAAGGGCATGAGCCTTGATCGCCCCGCCTACCCGTCCGACGTTTCTGATGAAGAGTGGGCGCTGGTCGCCCCTTACCTGGCGCTTTTGCGCGAGGACTCGGGGCAGCGCGACCACGAGTTGCGCGAGGTGTTCAACGGGCTGCGCTACATCGTGAAGACCGGCGCACCCTGGCGGTTCATGCCCCACGACCTGCCGCCCTGGGCGGCGGTGTACCAGCAGACCCAGCGCTGGCTGTCTGCCGACTGCTTTGGCGCGGTGGCGGGCGACCTGCGCGCCGTGCTGCGGGAGGCGGCCGGGCGTGAGCCGGAGCCCTCGGCCGTGATCCTGGACGGCCGGACCCAGCGCTCCTCGCCCGAGAGCGGCGAGCGGGCAGGCTACGACGGGGCCAAGCGCAAGCGCGACTCGAAGGTGCACCTGGCGGTGGACACGCCTGGGCACGTGGTGGCGCTGCACGTCACGCCGGCGAATGTCGACGACCGCAGCCAGGTCGGGGCGCTGACCTGTGCGGTGCAGGCGGAGACGGACGGGAGTGTGGAGAAGGCGTTCGTCGATCAGGGCTACACGGGCGAGAAGCCGGCGAAGGCTGCCGAAGCGAACGGGATCGAGCTGGAGGTGGTCAAGGCGCCCGAGGCCAAACGCGGCTTTGTGCTGCTGCCGCGCCGGTGGGTGGTGGAGCGCTCGCTGGCCTGGGCGACGCGCTGCCGCCGGTTGGTCAAGGACTACGAGCGCTATGCCAGCACGCTGGCTGGGATCTACATGGTCGCCTTCGTGTGTGACATGCTCAGCAAGTTCGGACGCATCGTAAATAGTTCATAACACGCTCTAGGCGAAGAGACCTCTGTCCGTCCCATCCATCATGGGCGCTATGGAAAAGCGCCAGGCGCTGCCGGCGCCATTGATCGTGTCAGCCATCATGGCGACCGTTATGCCGCATCGCCCGCCGTCGTTCCACAGGGTGTGTCGCCGCCCGGCGGACCGGGCAGCGGGCCTGCTGGTCAGGCCGTGGTCCCGGCGGAGCGTGATCAGTCCGGAGAGTCCCGCCTCTCCGGCCCCGACGAACGCACGGCCCGGGCGAGCGCCCGTGCGGCCGCGAGATCGCGGCACACGAGCCAGAGCGCATCGTGGCCTGAGAACGTGCGATCGAACAGATCGAGGAGCCGGGTAGGCGGAGGCGCGAGGTCCGGCCAGCGGTACAGTCCGAAGCCGAGCGCTTCGAGAACCGGCAGGATCGCGGCCGCGTCCCAGAGCATGTGGTTGAGGCAGGTGGCGTCGATCCGCCCCAGCGCGAGGAGCGCGGCATCGGACACCGCGCTGCTCTCGCTCCACGGGAAGAAGCCCTGCTCGTAGTCGAGCGTGTAGCGCTGGGCCGCCACGGGCAGCCATCCGACGTGATGCGTGAGGCGATCCGGGCGCTGCAGGCGCTGGAGCTCCCGCTCCCGTCTCCCCGCGCGTGTCGGGGCCCAGTACGCCACACCATCGACCGCCGCGAGGAGAAGCCCGCGCTGATCGGCGGCCCGCCGCACGGCGAAGGGATCGGCCCGGTCGTCGAACCAGGCGGGCAGGCTCATGACGCCCGCCCTCGGCCACCCGGACCGGCAGGCGGCCATCATCGTGCCCCAGCTCGCCAGCCCGGCGGCGTAGGGCTTCGTTCCGTCGATGGGATCGCCCACGAACGTCCACCGGTCTTCGCTCAGCAGCCGCTCGGCCCGGCCGTAGCCGAGCCGATCGACGGTCTCCTCCTCGATGAGGCGGGGGCCGAAACGGGCATGCATCAGACGGCTGACCGCGAGGTCCGCCTCGGTCAGCGCCTGGCCGAGTCCCCCCTCCTTATGGGTCACGGACACGCCCCGCTCCCAATGCTCCAGGGCGAGGACGGCCGCTTCCTCCGCGACGGCGAGCAGGCGGTCGAGGATGGGGGCGTCGGACGGAGGGGACATGTCAGCTCGCCTGGTCACGGGAATCCCGCACCGATACCACGCGCGGCGGCGTCACCGGCCCGGGCCTGTCCGTCACGCCGCCTTCACGCCCCCCAGGAACGCATCCACCTCCCCGCGCAGGCCCGTCGCGGTGCCGGCGAGCGCCTCGGCGGCGGCGAGCACGCGGGCGGCGGCCGCGCCGGCGCCCTCGGCGTCACGGCGCACGTCGCGGATGCCGGTCGAGACCACCTGCGTCCCCTGCGCCGCCTCGCCGACGTTGCGGGCGATCTCCTGGGTCGCCGCGCCCTGCTGCTCCATGGCGGCGGTGATGCCGGTCGCGATCTCGGACATCTCGCCGATCACCCCGCCGATCGCGCTCAAGGCCGCCACGGCCTCGCGGGTCGCGCCCTGGATGCGGGCGATCTGGTCGCCGATCTCCTCGGTGGCCTTCGCGGTCTGGCCGGCGAGCTGCTTGACTTCCGCCGCCACCACCGCGAAGCCGCGGCCCGCCTCGCCGGCCCGCGCCGCCTCGATGGTGGCGTTGAGCGCGAGCAGGTTGGTCTGCCCGGCGATGCCCTGGATCAGGACCACGACCTCGCCGATGCGCTCGGCGCCGGCGGCGAGCGCCGCGATGACCGCGTCGGTCTCCCGGGCGCGCCCAACGGCGTTCGTCGCGATTCCCGCCGAATGCGCGACCTGGCGGGCGATCTCGCGGATCGAGATCGCCATCTCTTCTGTCGCGGCGGCGACCGTCTCGACATTGGCCGAGGTGCGCTCGGCGGCGTCCGCGACCTCGGCCGAGCGGGCGTTGGTGCGCGCCGCCGCCGCCGACATCGAGGCCGCCGTGTCCTGCATCGTGTCCGCGGCCTGCGACAGGCCCCGGGTCGAGGAGGTCATCGTGTCCTCGAAGCCCGCGGTCAGCGTGCCGAGGCGGGCCGCCCGCTCGGCTTCCGTCCGGGCCGCCTCGGCGGCGTCCGCGTCGCTCCGCGCCTTGGCGACGAGGGCGTCCCGAAACACGCCGACCGCGCGGGCCATGGCGCCGATCTCGTCGCGCCGCTCCCGGGCCGGGACCGCGGCGGAGAGGTCGCCGGCGGCAAGTGCCCGCATCGCGGCGCCGAGCTGCCCGATCGGCCGCACGATGCCGCGGGCGAGCCACAAAGCCGCCGCGATGCCGAGGGAGGCGGCGAGCGCGACGCCGACGAGGAGCAGGATCTCGGCGGCGCGCCGCTCGGACCCGATCCGGGCGAGTTCGCCGTCGCCGGCCTGGCGGGCGGCGGCGACGAGGGTGGTGAGGTGCCCGTCGCGCTCGCCCAGGATCGCGGCCTGCGCGCCGTTCGCCTGGACGATCCCCGGCACCTGGCCCTTGATGTCCCGCACCTTGGCGATCAGGTCCTCGATCGACCGGCGCGCGGCCGGGTCGGTCTCGACGCGGAGGATCGTCTCGACGGCTTTCGTCAGCGCATCGGCGCTGGCGACGACCGCCGCGCCCTCGTCCCGGGCCGAGAACAGGGCGATCTCGGCGATCTGGAGCGACTTCGCGGCGTCGAGCGCCTCGGCGCTGGCGCCGAGGAGGGCAGCCGCCTGCTCGACCCGGTCCTGCTCCGCCCGGAGGCGGGCCTGGACGGCGGCGCCGGCATCGCTCTGGACCTGCTCGACCTCGCGCAGGGCCGCCATGATGGCGGTGAAGGCCTTGGTGATCGTCTCCGCCCGTCCCGTCTCCGCCCGTCCCGTCTCCTCCGGGCCTAAGTCGATCGCGTCGAAGTAGTCGTCGAGGGCGTCGACGGCGGCCTTGGCCGGAACCCGCATCGCGTCCTGCGCCGCGAGGCGCTTCAGAATCGCCGACAGGAGGCGGTAGCGCTCGGCGACCGCCGCCCGGTCGCCGCCCGGAGCCTGCTCGCCGTTGCGCATCTCCAGGGTGCCGCGGACCGCCGAGCCGGTGAGAGAGCCGGCGGTGGCGGCTTCCTTGAGCGCCTCGACGCTCTCCTGGAGCGCCTGGCTCGCCGCCGCCAGCCGGGCCTTCTGCGCCGCGCCGATCCGGCCGGCCGCGCCCTGCAGGTCCTCGATCAGGCGGAGGTGCTCGGCCTGGACTCGCGCCTTGCGCTCCTGCTCGGCGGCGTAGGCCGTGCGGGTGCGCGCGAAGGCGTCGGTGCCGCGGGCCATCGCCTCCGCGCCCGGAACGGCAACGATGCCGGCGTGGACCCGCGCGAGGCCGTCGGTCACCGCCCCCTCCCCCCGGCCTGTCGCGTCGTGCAGCGAGCGCTCGGCGGCGAGCGCGAGGTCGCCGACGCGCCCCGCGAGCACTTGCGCCGCATTCGCGGTGTCCACGCGCTGGGCGAAGCCCGAGAGGCTGACCCAGCCCGAGGCGGCGACCCCGGCGGTCAGCGCCAGCATCACCGAGAAGCCGCAGAGGAGGCGCGCCTTGATCGTCATCGGACCGTGAACCCGGGTCTTCCTGTACCAGGACCCGAAGTTATGACGCCGGACTTAAGTACCGCTTAAGGCTTCGCGGCAGGCTTGATCTTGCACTGCACAAATATTCCTGGTGCATCCCGCGGGACTGAGGGATCGAACGTCCCCACCGGGCGGGCGGCGGCCCGTCCCGGCCCGGCGAGGAGCGACCGGGGAAGGCCGATCGCAGGGCCGAGCCGGCGCGGGGCGGCGGACGGCCCGCGATCAGTGGCCGTGCTTGCAGCCCGGGCCGTGGACGTGCCCATGATCGTGCGCATGGTGCTGGCGGTCGTGCCCATGGCCGTGGCCGTGATCAGCATGATCGTGATGCCCGTGGTCATGGGCGTGATCATGGTGGCCGTGATGGTCGTGGCTATGGGCGTGGGGCTCGTGCCCGTGGTGATGGTGGTCGTGCCCGCAGGTGCTGTGGTCGTGGGCCGCAGCCTCCTTCTCGGGGCGGAACGGGCGCTGGAGCGCGGTCGCGGTGCAGCCCTGGCCGCGGATCAGTTCCACCACCACCGGGTCGTCGAGGACGTAGAGCGCGTCCGCGGTCACCTCGGCCTGGACGTGGTTGCTGCCGAGCTGCCAGGCGAGGCGGGTGAGCCGCACCGGGTTCTCGGCCGTGACCGCGAGCAGGGCCTGGGGGGCCGCGAGGATGCGTACCAGGCGGCCGTCCTCCAGGCGCACCGCGTCGCCGTCCTCCAGCACCGTCGCCCGGTCGAGGTCGAGCCGGAGGCTGAGGCCACCCTTGGTGGTCAGCTCGGTGTTGCGGCGGGAGCGGGCGGCGTGGTCGAGGGCGACCTCGTCGGCGACGGCGTCGGGGCGCACGGCGGCTTTGCGGACGATGGTGGTGGCGCGCTGCATCGGGTCCTCGGGGACGTGTCTTGCCTGAAGTCTGTCCGGCCTCCTGTAGAGCATTTGGCCGGTTTGCGGCAGGTCCCGAGATATGTGGCTTTCGCGTCGCACCCCGGCGATTCGTCATCCGTTCGACGCCGGCTCCGGGAACTCCCCGGCGGCCAAGCTCATTTGGCGTTCAGCCGGGTTACGGCTAAGCTCGGGACCAGGGTGCGGGGTCGATGACCCGGTTCCGGACCGCGATATGCACGAGGGGAGAACTCCATGAAGAAGCTCATCGCCGCCACGCTCGCCGGCGCCATGGCGCTGTCGCTCGGCGCCTGCAACACCCCCGGCGACCGCGCCGCCGGCGGCGCGGCCCTCGGCGGCCTGACCGGCGCGGCGATCGGCGCGGCGGCCACCGGCCGGGCCGGCGGTGCTCTCGCGGGCGGCCTGATCGGCGCGGCCGGCGGCGCCGTGGTCGGCGCGGCCACCGCCCCGCAATGCCCCTACGGCACCTATCGCGATCCCTACGGCAACGTGTACTGCCGCTGATCGACCGTGCGCGAGCGCATCCGGCGGTTTCCGCCGGGTGCGCTACCACATTCCGCAGACGGCCCGGGGGCGCTACAACGGCGCCATGACGCGCTTGCCTGCCCGAATCTGGCCTCCCCGAAACCGCCCTCCCGAAGCC
>NZ_JBEXZS010000256.1:0-4494 GCF_040593685.1 Methylobacterium sp. EM32
AGTCGCAGAAGATGGAGGCGGTGGGCCAGCTCACCGGCGGCCTCGCCCACGACTTCAACAACCTGCTCGCCGGCATCTCGGGCTCGCTGGAGCTGATCGAGACCCGCATCGGCCAGGGCCGCTCCAAGGACGTGGCGAAGTACATCGCCGCCGCGCAGGGCGCCGCGAAGCGCGCCGCGGCGCTGACCCACCGCCTCCTCGCCTTCTCGCGCCGCCAGACGCTGGCGCCCCGGGCCATCGACGCGAACCGGCTGGTGGACGGGATGCTCGACCTGATCCAGCGCACCGTCGGCCCGGCCATCGACGTGCGGCGCACCGGGGCGGACGACCTCTGGCCCGCCCTGGTCGACCCGTCGCAGCTCGAGAACTCCCTCCTGAACCTTTGCATCAACGCGCGGGACGCGATGCCGGAGGGCGGCCGGATCGTCATCGCGACGGAGAACCGCTGGATCGACCGCGCCCAGGCCGCGGCGCACGACATGCCGGAGGGGCAATACCTGGCGTTGTGCGTGTCCGATACCGGGACCGGCATGCCCCCGGAGGTCGTCGCCCGGGCCTTCGACCCGTTCTTCACGACGAAGCCGATGGGCGAGGGCACGGGTCTCGGCCTGTCGATGATCTACGGCTTCGCCAAGCAGTCGGGCGGGCAGGTGCGCATCGCCTCCGAGGTCGGCGCGGGCACGACCGTGTGCCTCTACCTGCCGCGGCACCGGGGCGAGGCGGATGCGGACGGGATCGACCCCGAGCGGCGCCCGATGGCGCAGGCCGGGGCGGGCGAGACCGTGCTGGTCGTGGACGACGAGCCGACCGTGCGGATGCTCGTGACCGACGTGCTGAGCGACCTCGGCTACACCGCCGTCGAGGCCGCGGACGGGGCCGGTGGCTTGAGGGTGCTCCAGTCGGACGCCCGCGTCGACCTCCTGGTGACCGATGTCGGCCTGCCCGGCGGCATGAACGGGCGCCAGATGGCGGACGCCGCCCGGGTCGCCCGGCCGGACCTGAAGGTCCTGTTCATCACCGGCTTCGCGGAGGCCGCCCTGTTCGGCAATGGTCCGCTCGAACCCGGCCTGGCGGTCCTGACCAAGCCCTTCGCGGTCGACGCCCTGGCGGCGCGCATCCGCGAGATGATCGCGCCATCTACTTCGCCCCCGCCGCCTCGCCCGCCGTCGTGAACGTCCCCTCGAAGCGACCGCGCTGGGTGTCGGCCGCGCAGGCGACGGTCGAGCGGTTCGGCCCCGCGGGCGGGAAGCGGCAGGAGCCGACGGTCATCAGGGTATCGCGGGTGATGCCGCCGTCGGTTCCCTTCACCGTCAGGATCACGGCGCTGACCGGCTGGAGGGCATCGACACCGACCTCCTCCTGGCGGTCCTGCGGCATGCCGGTGCCGCTGAAGCTTACCGTGGTGCCGTCGCTCGACGTGAAGTCGAACGAGGTGCGCCGGCCCTGGACCGTGTTGACGATGCTCTCGCCGCAGGTCGGGCTGACGTCCTTGCCGGCGACGACGAGCTTCTCGCAGGCGCCCTTGAGCACGTTGCGGGTGAGCGGCTGGGCGTGGGATTCGGCGGCGCAGGACAGGCCGAGGAGCAGCAGGAGGGTGAGGGCACGGGTCAGCATGGGAGGAATGTAGGGACGGCCGGCGGCAAACCCAATGTGGCTTTAGTGGAGAACGGCCACGATGGCGTCGGCCGCCCGCTCGCCTTCCGCGAAGGCGCCGCCCGCCGTGCCCCACTGCTCCCGCGACAGAGCCTCGCCGGCGAACCAGATCCGCTCAGCGACCGCCTCCTTGAGGAGGTCGCGAGCACCGGTATGGCCCGGCGGCACCACCGCCCAGGAGCCGCGCGACCACGGATCGTGGCGCCACTCGGTCACCGCCGGCACCGTGAGGTCGCGCAAGGAGCCGCGGCCGACCTGCTCGGCCAGGGTCTCGCGCACCAGCCGCCGCGCGCCGTCGGCCCCGGCGCGCGCCGCGTCGAGGCGCGCGGCCAGGGGCACGTCGAGCTCGAAATAGTGGAACGGCGTGCCGTCGACCCGGGTCAGCAGGCCCGGCGGCTGGAGCCGGCCGCCGATCAGGCTCGCCAGCCGGTCGCGGCCGCGGAACGGCGAGGACGGCCAGTGCAGCACCACGTGCTCGTAGATGCCGGTGCGGAACCCGTCGATCGCCGCGCGGACCGGGTCCGGCAGGTCGGGGGAGAAGCGGAGCGCCGGGGCCGGCTCCTGCATCACCATCATCGGCGCGGTGACGAGGGCGGCGCGGGCCTTGAGACCCCCGCGCGCCCCGAGATCGAGGCGCACCCCCTCCCCGGCCCAGTCGAGGGCGGTGACGGGGGTGGACAACGCCACCGGCAGCCCGGCGGCGAGGCGGGCGAGGTAGGCGCCGTAGCCGCCGGCGATGAAGAAGTTGTCGCCGTACTCCATGCTCGGGAAGTCGTGCAGGCTGATCTCGGAGAGCGGCCGGCCCGAGACGAGGCCGTGCACCAGGGCGACCCGCTGCCCCCAGGGGCCGAGGCCCGGCGGCAGGGCGTTCGCCGCGGGCCGGTCCTCGCCGTGAAGGCGCGCGCCGTCGGTCATCGCCCGGTCGGCGACGGCCCAGGCGCGGCCGAAGGCCAGTTCCTCCGCAGGCCGGCCCGGACGGCGGCCGACCCAGAGGTGGCTCTCCTGCGCGGCCCGGCGCAGCGGCTCACCCCGTTCGAGGCCGAGCGACACCAGGGGGTTGATCGGCCCGGCATGGAGCCAGTGGGCGCCGAGATCGACCGGGTGGCCGCGCAAAGCGGTGGTGATCGTGCGGCCGCCGAGCCGCGGGCGGGCTTCCAGCACCGCCACCGACAGGCCGCGGGCGAGGAGCCGGCGCGCTGCGCCGATCCCGGCGGCACCGGCGCCGATCACCACCACGTCCGGGTGGGCGGGCAGAGCCGCCAGGGGCGGGACGCCGGTGGGGCTCAGGTGCTCGTGGGCGGCGCGCGGCATCCGGATCTTCACCCCTTGTTCGCCTCGGTTCCCGCCGCCGCCGCGATCCCGTCGAGCCAGCGGGTCAGGCGCCCGTGGCTCGACGCCGGGACGGGGCAGCCGGCCTGGCTGCGAATGTAGAGCGCGAGGCTCGATCGGCCCTCCCCGCGGCCGACGATCTCGACCGTGACGGTGTCGGGGCAGCGAAGCACAGCGGTGCGGGCGACGTAGCGGTCCTGCTCGCCCCACCGGTCGGTGAAGACCAGCGCGGTGCGCGGCTCGCGCTCGGCCACATCCCGGACGATCTCGCGCAGACGGGCGCCCGCCACCGCGTAGACCGGCGGCACCGCGTCGGCCTGCGCCTTCGGGCAGATATCGGCCGCGCAGGCGAGGGCGTCGCCCCGGGAGCGCACGCGCCGCAGGGTCGCGAAATCGACCGGGCCGAGATCGGGGGGCCCGAGCAGGGCGAGCCACGCCTCCTCGATGCCGCCGGGCTCCTCGCCGCGGGCGACCATCACGGCCCCGGCGGCGAGGATCGCCAGAAGGAGGATCAGGAGGAAGGCAGCCAGGGAGAGCGCGGCGGCACGCCCGGTCACGGATCAGCCTCTCGCGGCGCCGGCCGCGAGGCGCCAGACTCGCAAGGGGGTGTCCGGCACCGGGATCGGCTCCAGCCCGGGCGGGATGATCTCGCCGCGCCCGATCCGGTCCGCGACGCTCGACACCGCCGGGTCGGCCGGGGTGGCGCAGGCCACGATGTAGTCCGCCCGCACCCGTGCGGCCACCGCCGCGAGGGCATCGGCATCGCGAAAAGCCTCGAGCGCGGCGACGAGTCCCGGCAGCGCCCGGTGGTAGGGCGCCGCCACGACGGCGTGGTGGCCGTGCAGGAGCAGGGCCGGCCCGAGATCGATCCGGGCGAGGATCAGCCCCGGCGGCAAGACGTCGAGGGCGGCGATCGCCTTGGCATCGCCGCAGGTCTGCCAGGCGGCGCGCTCCGCCTCCATCGCCTTGTCCGGCTCGGCGAGGGCCGGCAGGAGCGACGCGAGGAGGAGCCAGGCCTTGCCGCACAGGGCGAGGCTCAGGGCCAGGGCGGCGACCTGCCGGGGTGCGGTGGCCCCGGGCGCCCGCAGGAGCGCCACCGCCCGGTCGAGGAGCGGGCCGGCCACCAGGGGCACGAAGGCGGCGGCGACGTAGAGGCCGCGGACCTGCGGCACGCCGAGGGCGAGGCCGAGCCAGAGCGCGCCGGCGGTCGCCGCCATCAGGTGCCGCTGCCCGGCCTCGCGCCCGCGCCAGGCCCACAGGCTCGCCGCGACGGCGCCGATCAGCACCGGGAGGTAGCCGGCCAGCGCGAGATCGGGGGCGTGCCCGGCGAGGTGCCAGGCCGGGAGCATCTCCTGCACCCGCACCAGCCATTCCCGGCGCACGAGATCGGGCATGCCGGTGAACGGCCCGGCGGCGCAGGCCGGGAACAGGACGAGGAACCCGCCGGCCGCCGCGAGGCCGCAGGCAAGGACCAGCCCGAGCCGCCGCCCCACTCCCCACCCGCCCGGCAGG
>NZ_JBEXZS010000257.1:0-18194 GCF_040593685.1 Methylobacterium sp. EM32
AGTCGCAGAAGATGGAGGCGGTGGGCCAGCTCACCGGCGGCCTCGCCCACGACTTCAACAACCTGCTCGCCGGCATCTCGGGCTCGCTGGAGCTGATGCAGACGCGCCTCGCGCAGGGCCGAGTCAAGGACGTCGAGCGCTACATGGCGGCGGCGCAGGGAGCGGCCAAGCGCGCCGCCGCGCTGACCCACCGGCTCCTCGCCTTCTCCCGCCGCCAGACCCTCGATCCGCGGCCCACCGATGTCGACCGGCTGGCGCGGGGCATGCACGAGCTGATCCAGCGCACGGTCGGGCCCGGCATCACCCTCGAGGTCGTCGCCTCGCCCGAGGCCTGGCCGGCCCTGGTCGACCCGTCGCAGCTCGAGAACGCGCTCCTCAACCTCTGCCTCAACGCCCGCGACGCGATGCCCGACGGCGGGCGCATCACCGTCGAGACCGCCAACCGGACGATGGATGCCCGGACCGCCCGCCGGCACGACATGCCGGAGGGCGAGTACGTGCGCCTGCGCGTGACCGATACCGGGACCGGCATGACCCCTGAGGTGATCGCCCGGGTGTTCGAGCCGTTCTTCACCACGAAGCCGATCGGCGAGGGCACGGGCCTCGGCCTCTCGATGATCTACGGCTTCGCGCAGCAATCGGGCGGGCAGGTGCGCATCGCCTCGAAGCCCGGCGCGGGCACGACCGTCAGCCTCTACCTGCCGCGCCATGCCGGCGCCGTGCCCGGCGAGGACGAGACCGGGACGGCTCTGCCGCTGGCGCGCTCGACGCGGGGCGAGACCGTGCTGGTGGTCGACGACGAGCCGACCGTGCGGATGCTCGTCACCGACATCCTGGAGGATCTCGGCTACACCGCGATCGAGGCCGGCGACAGCGCGGCGGGGCTCAAGCTGCTGCGCTCGGACGTGCGGATCGACCTGCTCGTCACCGATATCGGCCTGCCCGGCGGCATGAACGGCCGCCAGATGGCCGAGGCGGGCCGCGAGACCCGGCCCGACCTCAAGGTGCTGCTGATCACCGGCTACGCCGAGACCGCGATCCTCGGCAACGGCACCCTCGGGCCCGGGATGGCGGTGCTGACCAAGCCTTTCTCGATCGACACGATGGCCGCCCGGATCCGGTCGATCATCGAGGCCGGGCGGGAGCGGGAGCGGCGGTCCTAAGCAGACTTGCGTTGGCGAGCCAACGCTTCGTCCGCTTAGCTTCTTGATGCGTCGCAGATTTTCGTCGCAAAACCGGCAACCACTTTTGCGAAATCTGCTTAGGCCTCACGCCGCCCGCACCGTCGCGAGGAAGCGCCGCACCTCGTCGGTGAGGCTCTCGGACTGGCGCGACAGGGCGGAGGCCGAGTCGAGCACGAGCGCCGCCGCGGCCCCGGTCTCCTCCGCAGCGCCGGCCACCCCGGCGATGTTGTCCGTCACCGCCCCGGTGCCGGAAGCCGCCCGGGTGACGTTGCGGACGATCTCCCGCGTCGCGGCGCCCTGCTCCTCCACCGCCGCGGCGATCGAGGTGGCGACGCCCGAGATCTCGCGGATGCGCCCGGCGATGGCGTCGATCGCCCCCACCGCCTGCTCGGTCGAGCCCTGGATGCGGCCGATCTGCGTGGTGATCTCCTCGGTGGCTCGTGCCGTCTGGCCGGCGAGTTCCTTGACCTCGGCCGCCACCACCGCGAAGCCGCGGCCGGCCGCCCCGGCGCGGGCCGCCTCGATCGTGGCGTTCAGCGCCAGCAGGTTGGTCTGGGCGGCGATCGACGAGATCAGGCCGACGACGTCGCCGATCCGGGCGACCGCGCGGCTCAGCTCCTGGACCAGGGTGCCTGTCCGGTCGGCCTCGGCCACCGCGGCGCGGGCCAGCGCGGCCGAGCCGTCGACCTGCCGGCCGATCTCGCCCACCGAGGCGCCGAGTTCCTCAGCGGCGGCCGCGACCGTGCCGACATTGCCCGCCGCCGCCTCGGCGGCGCTCGCCGCGCCCGCCGACCTGTCGGCGGTCTCCCCGGCGGTGGCCGCCATGGTCCGGGCGGTCGCCTGGAGCTCGGTGGCGGAGGCCGCGACCTGACCGACGATGCCGCCGACCGCCTGCTCGAAGGCATCGGCCATCTGGCCCATGCCGGCGCGGCGCTGCTCCTCGGTCGAGGCGCGCGCCAGGGCGGCCTCCTCCTCCAGGGCGCGGGCGCGGATCAGGCCGTCCTTGAACACCTGGACCGCGCCGGCCATCCGGCCGATCTCGTCGCGCCGACGCGTGCCCTCCACCGCCACCGCGGTGTCGCCGGCGGCGAGCCGCTCCATGGTGCGCGCCATCGCGACGACCGGGCCGGCGACGCCGCGCTGCAGGATCAGCCAGGCGAGGACGAGCGCCACCGCACCCGCGCCCAAGGCGACGGCGACGGTGGTGACCCGGGCCGCCTCGCCCGCCGCCGCCGCGGTCTCGCCGCCCCGGCGCATCATCGCCTCGGCGCTGGCCGCGATCTCGCCGAGGACCTGGCGGGCGGCGGCGAGCGCGGGATCGATCTGCTCGCGGCCGACCCGCAGGGCCTGGTCCTGCTGGCTGCCGAAGGTCTTGGTGATCAGGTCGTCGGTCGCCCCGAAGGCCTGGTTGAACCGGGCCAGGACCTGGTCGGCGCCCGCCCCCGCCGCGGGCATCAAGGCCTTCAGCCGGTCGAGCCGGCCCGGCAGGCCCGCGGCGATCGCCTTGGTCTCCTTCTCGAGGGCGTCGATCTCGGTCATCGAGCTCTCGGACACGATGCGGTTCACCACCGCCCCGTAGCGCGTCAGCGCGATCTCGACCTCGGACGCCGCCCGGGCGGCTGCGACCTCGCGGACGAGCACGTCCTGGTAGGTCTGCGCGATGAGGCTCATCCGCGACAGGGCGAAGCCGCACAGGCCTGCCAGGATGATGAGCAGCAGGCCGACCGGGATCGCCGCCTTGGCAAGGATCCGCATGTTGTCGAGGGGCGAACGAGGCACGAAGCCGCTCCGTGAGGCTAATTCTGTCGAAGCTTAGCCGTGCCTGATTGACGTAGGATTAATGTCTCCTCGTGTCGCCTGCCCTCGCCCGCAACAACGCGGATGCGAGGCCGGCATGGCGCCGGCTCGGGAGCGGTCTCGACCGAGGGGGCAGGACGGCGGGGTCTGTCTTGTATTTCGCGGGAGTGTCAGGCCTCCCGGTCGGCCAGGCGCAGCGACCAGACCAGCGTCCCGGCCTCATCGACCAGCCACAGGGCGTTCACCTGCTCCTCGGCCGGCGTCGTCTCACGGGCATTGGCGAGGCGCACCGCCTCCTGCCGGTCCGCGGCCGTGACGATCTCGTCGATCAGCGGGGGCCCGATCTCCCCGTTCGGGGCGCGCACCGCCCCGCGCAGTCGGAATGCCGGCATCCGCCCCTCGCTCCTTGGTCGCGTCCCATCCAGTTGCCCGCAAGCCGGAGGCCCGGGCCGCACAGGTTCTCGGGCGGGAACGGGTTTCATCAAGGACCGGGACGGATGCGGCGCATCGGCGCTCCCCGGTCGAGGGCTGGCGCCCCGGAGCGCACAGGCCATGCGATCGCGGTCAGCCGGTGCGCCGGGCGGTCCAGCGCCCCGTGCAGGGGCTGATCCCGGCGAGGCTCCAGCGTCCGCTTCCGGCGGAACCTCGCAGGCGGCCGGTGACCGCGACGCTGGCGAGCCCGCTGCGGATCGTGCCGGTGATGCGGCCGTCGGCGCCGGCCCGGCCGGAGGCATCGACATCGTTGCACCCGGCCTCGTCCACGACGCCGTCGCGGATCACGATCGGGTAGCGGTACGGCCCGGTGCAGGAGCCGGTCTCGGCGGTGGCGACGACCGACCAGGCACCGTCGAAGCGGTTGGCCGCGGGCGCGGCGAGGGCCGGGGCTGCGAGGGCGAGAAGCAGGGCGAGAAGCGGGACCCGTGCGAGAACCGGACGGCGAAACGGTGACATGATCTCCTCTGGGGCGGATGTCCGCCGGTTCGGGCCGGAGTCCTGGATCGGCCGGATTGCGGACCATCGGTTAAGGATGCTCGTCGACGGAGCCGGGCACGGACGGGGGAACATGCCGTGCCCGGCTCGCGACCGTCCCGGACGCCTCGGGGGATAGCGCCGGAACGATGGGGTGACGCCCTCTCAGGCGAAGGGGGGTGACGCCCTCTCGGGCGGGTGGGTCGGGATCTCGCCGGTCAGGCGGCGCCGGACGGGGCTGCGAGGGTCCGACCCAGGTCCTTCCGGTCGAGGTCGTTCCGGTCCAGATCCTGCCCGAGCCGGTCGCGGGCCCGGCTGACGCGGCTCTTCACGGTGCCGGCCGGGCAGCCGATGACGTCGGCGGCGGCCTCGTAGGACAGGCCCTCGACGGCGACCAGCAGCAGCGCCTCGCGCTGCGCTGGGTCGAGCCGGTCGAGGGCGCCCTGCAGGTCGCGCAAGGAAGCCCGGTGCTCCTGCTCGGCGGCGCTCGCCAGGGCGGCGGCGTGGACCCCGTCGGGATCCGCCACTTCGAGGCGGTACTTGCGGCGCCCGTTGAAGAAGCCGTTGCGCAGGATCGCGAACAGCCAGGCCGACAGGCTGGAACCGGGGGCGAACTGGCGCCGGTGCTCCCAGGCCTTGAGCAGGGTGTGCTGCACGAGGTCGTCGGCGTCCGCCCCGTGATGGGTCAGGGAGAGGGCGTAGCGGCGCAGGCGCGGCACCGCGCCGAGGAGCCCGGCCCTGAACGCCGCCGGGACCTCGACCTGCGCCTCCGCCGCGTCGAGGGCCCGCGTCAGGCGCGCGAGGACCTGGCCGAGAGCCGAGCCAGCATCGAGCGCGACGGCCTCGGGGTAGTACTCCTGCAAGAGCCCGCCGAGATGCGACGGGATCAGGGCGGCGGCGGTCTCCGTCACGGCGACCGGTTCTGGCGTCGCGTCGTCTGTTCGCACGGAAAGGGGCCCGTAAACGCTACTCATATCGGACTAGACCAGTCGGCCGGTACGGGCGCATCCCGTGGGGCAGCGCGCCGGACCGTCCCTGGTGCGACTTATTTCTGGTCGCCGCCAATTACGTCAATGATACGAATCTACCGGTGAATCTCGTTCTCCGCAGGGAACCCGTTAGCGCGCGATCCGTTTGTGGTCCGTTGCCCGAGGGGCAAAGGACAGACAGAAGGGATCGAACGGGCCGTGACCGCAGGCGTCGACAGGCATGAACTCCGGCAGATCATCGCCGGCCTCAGCGAGGGCGTGATCCTGGTCGAGCCCGACCAGACCATCGCCTACGCCAACGAGGCTGCGCTCGCGATGCACGGCGCCGAGAGCCTGGACGAGATCGGCCCGACGATCGACGCCTACCGGGCCCGCTTCGCCCTGCGCTACCGCAACAACCGCGCCCCGGAGAACTACCCGATCGAGCGCGTCGTCGCCGGCGAGCGCTTCCACGACGTGGTGGTCGAGGTGACGCGCACCGACAAGCCGGAGGTCGGCTTCGTGCATTCCCTGCGCAGCCTCGTCGCCACCGACCGCGAGGGCAAGCCGAGCTGCCTGGCGCTGATCCTCAAGGACGTGTCGGACCAGTTCGAGGCCGAGGAACGCTTCGAGCGCACCTTCAACGCCAACCCGGCGCCCGCCGTGATCACGCGGCTCTCCGACCTGCGCCACGTCAAGGTCAATGCCGGCTTCCTGGAGATGACCGGCTACACCCGCGACGCCGTGATCGGCCGCAGCGTCTACGAGGTCGACGTGCTCGCCAACGCCCGCAACCGCGACCTCGCGGTGTCGCGGCTCAACGAGGGCGGCACGATCCCCCAGATGGAGGCGCGGCTGGAACTGCCCGACGGCGGCGGCCGCTTCGTCATCGTCGCCGGCCAGCCGATGGAGATGGGCGACGAGCCCTGCATGCTGTTCACCTTCGCCGACCTGGAGCTGCGCCGGAAGGCCGAGACGGCTTTGCGCCAGAGCGAGGAGCGCTTCGCCAAGGCGTTCCGTCTCACACCGGTGCCGACGATGCTCGCCCGCGCCGGGGATTTCCAAGTCACCAGCATCAACGAGGCCTTCGGCCGGGTCTTCGGCTTCGGCGAGGACCGGGTGGTCGGCCGCGCGCCGGCGGAGTTCGGGCTGTGGGTCTCCGACGAGCAGCGCGCGCGCTTCGAGGGCGTGCTCATGCGCACCGGCTACGTGCTCGGGCTGGAGGTCTGCCTGCGCCACGAGAACGGCGCCGACCTCGATTGCCTGATCTCGGCCGAGCGGGTGACCATCGGCGACGCCGAGTTCGTGCTGATGGTCCTGCAGGACATCACCGAGCGCAAGCACACCGAGCGCGAATTGTTCGACGCGATCGAGACGGTGATGGCCGACACTTCCTGGTTCAGCCGCGGGCTGATCGAGAAGCTCGCCAACCTGCGCCGGCCGGGTCGCGAGGTGCCGGGCGAGGCGGTGCCGGACCTGACGCTCCGGGAGCGGCAGATCCTGAACCTGATCTGCAGCGGGCTCGACGACGACGGCATCGCCCGCAAGCTCGGCCTGTCGCGCAACACCGTGCGCAACCACGGCGCCGCGCTCTACCGCAAGCTCGGCGTGCACCGCCGCACGGAGGTGATCCTGTGGGGCCGCGAGCACGGTTTCCCGCTCCAGGCCTCCGGTAGCTGAAGTTCAGCCTACCGGTAATTTCTTACCATTGAAGCGGCGCGACGCAGTCACATCTGCAAGCCGGTCTGAGTTTTCTCACATCCGACGAGGTGCTCATGACCAGACGCGCGCCCACGACTTCCACCGAGCAGGTCAAAGGCTCGGTGAAGGAGGCCATCGGCAAGCTCACCGGCGACGTCCGGGTCGAGTCCGAGGGCCGGCGTCAGAAGGGCGAAGCCGAGTCTCCGCAGGGCGCCGCCAAGCGCCCCCCGGGGGCCGGACCTCGCAAGGACTGACGATCGACCGTCATCCGGCGCCCCATCGCGGGGCGCCGCCCTTTCCCACCCCCCTATCCAAGGAGAACTCCCATGGTCGATACCGATCGCATCACCGGCGCCGCCAAGGAACTCGGCGGCAAGATCCAGAGCGCCGTCGGCGACCTGACCGGCTCGCACCGCGACTCCGCGGAAGGCCGCTTCCGCGAGGCGCAAGGCGCGGCGGAGAACGTCTACGGCCAGGCCAAGGACACCGCGCGTCACGCCGCCGACCGGGCGCAAGACTATGCCGGCCGCGCCGGCGACCGGGCCCAGGATCTCGCCGACGAGGCGCAGGACTACGCGCAGGACGCCTACGAGCGCGGCAGCCGCTCCCTGCGCCACGGCGCCCGGCAGGTCAGCCACCAGGTGGCCGAGTACCCCCTCGCGTCGCTGGTGATCGCCGGCCTGGTCGGCTTCGGCCTCGGCCTCCTCGTCAACGCCAACCGCGACTGATCCCGCCGAACGACCGCATCGCGAGCGGCGGCCGCTCGAGCCGCCCTCGCCCGATGCCTGAACGACCCGGAGCAACGACGTGACCATCCAGACCCCCGTTTCCCCCCTCTCGACCGCGGCGCAGGCCGATACCCGCGCGGTCCTGCTCAATCAGGTCTCCTGGGGCGCCATCTTCGCCGGCGCCGTCACTGCCCTGGTGACGCAGGTGATCCTCAATCTCGTCGGCGTCGGCATCGGCCTGTCCTCGGTCGGCGTGAACGCCACCGACAACCCGGCCGCCTCGACGATCTCGATGGGCGCGGGCCTGTGGTTCGTGGTCTCGGGCATCGTCGCCTCGCTCGTCGGCGGCGCCATCGCGGGCCGGCTCTCCGGCAAGCCGCTGCCTGGTGCTGCCGCCCTGCACGGCCTGGTCGCCTGGGCGGTGACGACCCTCGTGGTCATCTACCTCATCACCTCGGCGGCGAGCGGCCTCGTGGGCGGCACCCTGAGCACCGTCTCGGGCGCGCTCGGCGGCGCTGGCAACCTCGTCGGCGGCACGGTGCAGACCGCAGCCCAGGCCGCGGCCCCGTCGCTGTCGAAGGTGCAGAACCCGCTCGAGGGCATCGAGGACAAGGTGCGCCAGCAGGCCGCCGGCCAAGACCCGCAGGCCGCCCGTGATGCCGCCGTGGCCGCCGTGCGCGCCGTGCTGACCGGCGACGCTGCCCAGAAGGAGCAGGCCAAGACCCGCGCCGCCGACGCGCTGGCCAAGGCCCAGAACATCTCGCCCGACCAGGCCAAGGCCCAGATCGACGACTACCAGAAGCAGTACGAGCAGGCGGTCGCCACCGCCAAGCAGAAGGCCGAGGCCGCGGCGGTCGCCGCCAAGTCGGCCGCGACCCAGGGCGCGTTCTACGCCGCGATCGCGCTGCTGCTCGGCGCCGCTGCCGCCTTCTTCGGCGGCCGCCTCGGCGCCCCGAAGCTGGTCGGCGCCGACTACACCACCCGCCGCGTCTGACGCGAGACACCGGCTCCCGCCCCGGCGGGAGCCGTCCACCCCCGAAACCCATCTCGACCTGAAGGAGAGATTCCGATGAGCAGCACCACCGACAAGCTCAAGGGCCTGGCCAACGAGGCCGTCGGCAACGTCAAGCAGGGCGTCGGCAAGGTCACCGGCAACGACCACCTCGTCGCCGAGGGCAAGGCCCAGGAGCTGAAGGGTGAGGCCCAGCGCACGGTCGGCGAGGCCAAGGACGGCATCAAGAACGTCGCCGACCATATCACGGGCCGCAAGTAAGGCCCTCGTTCCGGCGGCGGGGTCGTCCCGCCGCCTCGTCCAGTCCAAGATTTTCATCCATTCCAAGACTCAGGAGGACAGCATGAACCGCGATGAGGTGCGTGGCGCGTCCCGTCACCTGAAGGGCCGCGTCCAGACCGCCCTCGGCGGCCTCCGGGGCGATCCGGCCCAGCAGGTCCGCGGCGCCGCCAACCAGGTGGCCGGCGGGGCGCAATACGCCTATGGCCGCGCCCGCGGCAGAGTGGAGGACTTGGCCGAGGATCTCGCCGACGACGGCCGTCACCTCGCCCACACGGCTCGCGAGCACGCCGAGGACTTCGCCGACGCTGCCCGCGAGCGGGCGGACGACTTCACCCACACGGCCCGCAAGCGCGCCGACCGGGCGCTCGCGAACGGGCGCCACGTCGCCCGCGAGGCGCGCCGCCGCGGCGACGCCTACGGCCGGCAGGCCCTGGCCTATGCCAACGGGCACCGCACCAACACCGTGCTCGGCATCGCCGCCCTCGCCTTCGCGGCGGGCTGGCTGATCCGCCGCAAGCGCTAAATCCAGGCCCTCGTTGAACCCGAGCCCTCGTTCGCCGAAGCGGCCACCGCTTCGGCGAACAGCGCACGATGAGATGAATCGCCGCGGCGCGCGCGGACCGGGAATAATTATTTCAGGATCTTTTCCCGCTGGCAAACGTTCTTCTAGTCATAGTCTATATGCCAGAAGGGAATCCAGCGATGCTGCGCAAGATCTTCATGCTGTTCGTCCTGCCGAAGCTGATCGCGCGCTTCAACCGTCGCGGCGCGGCGCCCCGTCACGGCCGGACGTACTGATCCGGCTCAGGGCCGGTCGGCAGCGGCCCGTCGAGCGGTAGCCGCCGGCCGGGCCCCGCGCACCGACCAAGAAGAACGACGAAGACGAAGGCCGCTGCCCCCCGGGGATGGCGGCCTTCGCGCGTGAGCGAGGAGCGAACCCGAGCACGCCTCCGGCGGTTGTGACGGCATGACAGCGCCCGCCCTCACCTCCGCCCGCCCCCTTCCGACCGCCGCCGGCCTCGCCCTCGCGGGGGCCGCCGCTCTCGGCGCCGGCGCGGTCGAGAATGGGCGCCGAGCTCGCGCGGCCGAGCGGGCGGTGCCGCCGGTCGGGCGCTTCGTCGAGGTCGGCGGCACGCGGCTGCACGTGCTGGAGCGCGGGCGCGGGCCGGCTCTCGTGCTGCTGCACGGCAATGGCAGCCTGATTCAGGACTGGCTCGTCAGCGGCCTGTTCGAAGCCGCGGCACGGACGCACCGGGTGATCGCGGTCGACCGGCCCGGCTTCGGCTACAGCGAGCGGCCACGCAGTCGGATCTGGACGCCCACGATGCAGGCCGGGCTGATCCGCGGCGCCCTGCACAGCCTCGGGGTCGATACAGCGACGGTGCTCGGCCATTCCTGGGGGGCGCAGGTGGCGGTCGCGCTGGCGCTCCAGGATCCGGCCCGGGTGCGGGCGCTCGTCCTCGAATCCGGCTACTACTTCCCCTCGCCCCGGATCGACGGCCTGCTCTTCGCAGCCCAAGGGCTGCCCGGCCTCGGCGACCTCGTCAGCCACACCGTGGCCCCGGTCACGAGCCGCCTGCTCTGGCCGCGCATCCTGTCGCGGCTGTTCGGACCGAGCCCGGTGCCCGAGCGCTTCGCCCGCGATTTTCCGGTCGAGATGGTCCTGCGCCCCTCGCAGCTGCGCAGCGCCGCCGCCGAATCGGCGCTGATGGTGCCGGACGCCTTCGCGCTCCGGCCGCATTACGGGGACCTGCGGATGCCGGTGACGATCCTGTCCGGCACCGGCGACCGCCTGCTCTCCCATGACGGCCAGGCGGTGGCGCTCCATCGCCGGATTCCCGGCAGCCGCCTCGTCGCGGTGGAGGGCGCCGGCCACATGCTGCACCAGATCGCTCCCGACCGGGTGCTCGCCGCCGTCACCGGCGCCTGAGGACGGCACTTGACCCGACATGTGACGCGGCGGCAAGTCGCGGACGGCTCCGGTCTCGGCTAGGAGGAGAACGATCTCCGCCGGTCCTCGCGCCGGCGGCTCCCTCCTGCTGTGCGGACTCTTGCGACGTGACGATCCTGAAACGCGCGCGGCGCCTCGCCGAGACGGGGCGCCAGTGGTTCGTGCCGCCCCCGGGCCCGGTTGCCTGGGGCCGGCTCTATAATTGCGGCGTCCTCGTCGCCCTCAACCCGGAGGCGGAGGCCGACGGCGTCGAACTCGCCCTGGCGCGGAGCGGCGAGCGCGAGCACGCGCTGCCGGTCGAGCGCCGCTTCACCGAGCACGGCACCACCTACCTCCACGCCGCCCTCGATCCGGCGCTCTTGGCCGCGCCGGGCACCTTGCGGCTGACGGTGACCGAGCCGGGCCGGGCCGACCAGCAGCGGGTCGCGGTCGGGCCAGAGCGCCACACGCTCCACCTCGACGGCATCGTCGGCGGCGTGATCGACGGCTGGGTCTCGTCGCTCTCCGCCGAGCCGCTTCCCACCGTTCACCTCGTGGTCGACGGGCTGGAGGGCGAGCCGGTCCGGCCCAGGATCTACCGGCCGGAGCTGCGCTTCTCCGGCCGCGAGGGCGGCTGGAACGGCTTCCGCCTCACCCTCCCTCCCTGGGCCCTCGACGGGCAGCCGCACAATATCGCCGTGCGGGCCGGCGAGACCGTGGCGGGCTTAGGCTCCTACGCGCCGCGTCTGCGCTCGAGCCTCTACATCGAGGCGCCGAGCCGCGTCACCGGCTGGGTGTTCGACGAGGCCGGGCCCGACCGGCCGAGCATCGTGCGGGCGGTGCGCAACGGCGAGGACGTGGCGCGGGTCGAGACCCATGCGCGGGCCGACCTCCTGGAGCTGTTCGGCCGCCACTCGGCCGCCTTCGCCTTTCCCCCCGGCGCGCTGAAAGCCGGCACCGACCTCGCGGTCGGCCCCGTCGGCGCGGGCGAGGTGATCGGCCACCTGCGCGGCACGATCGAGCTCGCCCGCGCCGAGGCGCGGGCGCTGCTGCTGCCGAACGCGCCGTCGACCACGCTCACGGAACGCCGGCACTTACGCGACCGCCTCGTGGCGGCGGTGCGGCCCGGCGGCGGGGCGCAGCTCGTCCTCGCCGAGCCGGCCGTGCCCGAGATGCTGCCGGCGAGCGGCGGTACGCCGCCGCCGGCCTGCGCGATCGTGCCGGTCTACAATGGTCTGTCCGACCTGAAGGCCTGCCTCGCCTCACTCCTGCCGCAGCTGTCGCCCGGGCAGATGCGGGCGCTCGTGATCGACGACGCCTCGCCCGATCCCGCCGTCACCCGCTATCTCGACGACCTCGCGGCCGAGGCGCATCCAGGCCTGACGGTTCTGCGCAACCGCGAGAATCTCGGCTTCATCGGCACGGTGAACGGCGGCCTCGCCCTGCTGGAGCCGGGCGAGGATTGCATCCTCGTCAACGCCGACACGGTGCTGGCGCCCCGCGCGCTGGAGAAGCTGGCGCGGGCCTGCCATCGCGGTCCCGGCATCGCCAGCGCCACCCCGCTCTCGAACAACGCCACGATCCTGGGCTTCCCGGGGATGCCGGAGGCGCAAGGACCGCTCCTCGGCCTTGGGCCGGCGGCGATCGACGCCGCCCTGGAGGCGGCCTCGCCTCAGCCGGTTCAGATCCCGACGGGAATCGGCTTCTGCCTCTACATGAACCGGCAGGCGCTCGACGAGGTCGGGGGCTTCTCGCCCGAATGGGGCCGCGGCTATTGCGAGGAGGTCGACTGGTGCCTCACGGCCCGCGACCTCGGCTGGATCCACGTCGCCGCCACGGACACCTATGTCGAGCACGAGGGCTCGGTGTCGTTCGGCAAGAGCGAGCGGCTGGCGATCCTGGAGCGCAACCACGCCCGGCTCGTCGCCCTCTATCCGGAATACCAGGACGAGGTCGACGCCTTCCTCGCCGCCGACCCGCTCCGGCCCCTGCGGCTCTCGGTGTTCGGGACCCTGCTCGCCGGACAGGTCCGGCGGCTGACCCTGCATGTCGGCCACGGCTTCGGCGGCGGCGCGACGCGCTACGTCGACCAGATCCGCGGGCTCGCCCGGGCGGAGGATCACGCGATCGGCCATCTCGCTCCCGCCGGCAAGCGCCTCGCCCTCGAGGTCGCGGGCGCCGAGGTGACCCTGCCGCCGGACGACCTGTTCGCCCTGTTCGAGGCGCTGGAGGGAACGGGCGTCACGATCGACCTCCACCTCAACGCCCGCTTCGGCTACGACTCCGCCTTCCTCGACCGGCTGCTCTCGGGCCGCTGGCCCTACGCGGTCACGCTGCACGATTACCAGTGGTACTGCCCGAAGGTGCACCTCGTCGACGGGCGGAACTTCTACTGCGAGGAGCCGCCGGCCGACATCTGCCGCCACTGCACGGTGGGGGGCGTCCCGTACGACTATGCCGACCAGAACGCCCTGATGGGCGGCGGGCTCGACGGCTGGCTGGCGACGAACGAGCGCATCCTGCGCGGGGCCCGGCACCTGGTGGCGCCCTCCCACGACACCGCCGAGCGCTACGCCCGCCGCCTCGGCCTGTCGACCATCGCGGTGGTGCCGCATCCGGACGCGGCGGAGCCCCACCCCGCGCGGCCCGTCAAGGCGCGCACCGGCGCGGTGCGGGTCGCCCTCGTCGGCGGCATCGGTGCCCACAAGGGGTTCGAGCTGGTGGTGGCGCTCGCCGAGCGCGCGGCGCGGGAGCGACGGCCGATCGTCTTCACGGTGATCGGCAGCGTCTCCGACCGCGGCCGTGTGGAGGGCATTCCCAACCTCACGGTGACGGGCGCCTACGACCCGAAGGACCTGCCGCGTCTCCTGGCCGAGGCCGATCCGGACTACGTGTTCCTATCGAGCGTCTGGCCCGAGACCTATTCCTACGTCCTGTCGGAGGTCTGGGCCGCGGGCTACCCGGTCGTCGCCTTCGACATCGGCGCCCCGGCGGAACGGATCCGGGCCGAGGGCGGCGGGATCCTGCTCCCGTTCAGCCGCGACACCGCGCTCGTGCTCGACGCCCTGGTGGCCGCCCGCGGCCAGCTGGCGGGGGTCGCGATCCCGGCCCTGCCGACAGTGGCGCCGAGCCTCGCGGCCTACGAGGCGGCCATGGCGGGCGGCACGGGTGTCGGGGCAGACGGTGTCGAGGCAGAGGGCTCGGGTCTCTGAATACGGGTCCGACTGGGCTCAGGCCGTTTTGACACCCTCTGTGTCATCCCGGGGCTCGCCGCAGGCGAGAACCCGGGATCCATAACCGCCGACGGAGCTGGCTCAAGCTGAAGTTGGCCGCTCTATCCTGAAGCGTCAGCGGTTATGGATCCCGGGTTCCGCTGCGCGGCCCCGGGATGACGCCGAGGCTCGCAAGCCGGCCGGCCGACTCGAACAATCTCTCAAGCACTCAGCCGCTTCACCGGATAGGCATCGGCGGCCACGAGGGCGCGGGCCATGGCGTCGTTCTCGGCATCGAGGATCGCCTGGGCGATGCGGCTGACGAGATCGCAGCTCGCCGCATCGAGGGCGTCGTCGCTCCCGGCCCGCGCGGCGGCGGCGAGGGCCGAGCCCTCCTGCATCACGATGGTGCGGGCGATGCGGATCGCGTCCGCGACGGCTTCGTAGGGGCGAGGCATCGGCAACTCCACGGGAATCGGCCAGCGCCGCAGGCACCGAAGGCCGCCGCGAGGGCCGCCCGACGTTTGCCGCTGGGTCAACGAAACCGCGCAAGCCGGAAAACTGTTCCGGGGGTGCGGCGACCCGTGCCGTCAGGCGCGGGTCGCGAAGGTCCGGACGGCCCGGTCATGAGTGGCTCGTCATGGGTGACTCATGGCCGCCAGGGTAGCGCCGTCGCTGCCGATGTCGTCGGGACCGGTCATGCCGAGCAGCTCGACCAGCCGGCCCCGCGCCCGGCTGACCCGGCTCTTGATCGTGCCGACGGCGACGCCGCAGATCTCGGCCGCCTCCTCGTAGGTGAAGTTCTGGGCCCCCACCAGCACCAGCGCCTCGCGCTGGTTGGCCGGCAGGGTGCTCAGCGCCGCCTGGAAGGCCGAGAGCTCGACTCGCGCCTCCTGATCCGGCAGGGCCGTCAGGCGGCCCGCCATCACCCCGTCGGCATCCTCGACCTCGCGCCGGCGCTTGCGCTGCTCGGAGTAGAACAGGTTGCGCAGGATGGTGAACAGCCAGGCGTAGAGGTTGGTGCCGGGCGTGAAGCTGTCGGCCTTGGTCCAGGCCCGCACCAGGGTCTCCTGCACGAGGTCGTCGCTGCGGTCGAGGTCGCGGGTCAGCGAGAACGCGAAGGCGCGCAACGCCGGGATCGACCCGAGCAGGAGCGCCCGCATCTCGGGATCGACGGGCGACATCATGGGTGATTTGGCGGAGTTCATCGCGCGTCCTCCTGCCCGGTCTCCTCGACCGAGGCCTCGGCCGGAGGTCCGGCCGCAAGCGGGATGCCCCCGTCGAGCCCGGCGATGAGCGCCGCGAAGCGCTCCGGCACCGGAGCGCTCAGGAGGTCGGCGTAGTGGGCGCGCAGGGCCCGGCCGAGCCTGCCCCGCGTGGTCGCGTCGAGCTCGCCCCTGCCCTGCCCGTGTCCATGTCCTTGTCCCGGCCGTCCCCGGGAGCGCGGCTCCGGTCCGGCCGGAGCGTCGGTATCGATCTCGTCGTCGCGCATCGCCGCCTTCAGCCTCGCGGCTGCCGGGGCCGGGTCACGGGAGGCGGGATGCCTGCCGTGAACCGCGACGCGCCGGTCGAGAGCCGCCTCGTGCTTCGTTCGGCGCCGCAATAAAGCCGTGGATTTTAATGCGATCTGAAAACGATATTCAGGGAACTTTAATCCGGGCTTGGCGGTATAGATCAAGCTTGTCTATAAGACACCAAGACGTTCAAGCCGGGCGGGACGGTCCGGACCTGTCCGCCGGGGGACCACGACGCGGTCCGCACCCCGGCGAAGGGCCGTCCTCGGGAACGACCCCGTGCCGCGCGGGACAGCCGTGACCGGAGTGCCGCAAGCCCCGGCGTGCATCCCCGCACAAGTGTGACCCGACCGCGCTTGTCCGGCGGCGCGGGGCACCTACCCTAGGGCCTTCAGATTCTCAGCGGGGATGATACCTTGAACCCGACGTCGCTTCGTGCGCCCGCCGCCACCGCGGCCTTCCTGGCGCTCCTGACCCTGACCTCCCTGGCGGCGACGCCGGCCCTCGCCCAGCGGGACGACCAGGGCCTGCAGATGAACTGCGCCGGCGACTACTTCAAGCTCTGCGCCGGGGCCGACCCGGACAGCCCGGAGGTGGAGCGCTGCTTCGCGCGCAACCGCGCCCGGCTCTCGCCCCAGTGCCGGGCGGCGATCACCGCCTACGACCGCAAGACCGGCGGGACCAAGGGCGCCGACGAGCAGTAGGCGCGACGGGGGACCCCAAGATCCCCCGCCCCTCTAGACCCCCCGGTCGAGCCGCAGGATGCGGCAGGGATCGCCGGCCCGGGCCGCCGGCGCGTGGGGCGCGCGGATCAGCAGCGCCTCGGAGCGGGCGAGCACCGAGAGCATCGAGGAATCCTGACGCTCGGCCGGGTGGACCACCGGCAGCCGGTCCGGCGCGGTGTCGAGGGCGGCGCGCATGTAGTCCTGGCGCCCGTCATTGGCCGGCAGGTCGCGCCCGAGGACGCCTGGCTCGCTGCGGTCGGCCCCGGCCTCCGGGTCGCCGAGGAGCGCGCGGATCAGCGGGTGGACGAAGAGCAGCCCGCACACCACCGACGAGACCGGATTGCCGGGGAGCCCCAGCACCGCCATCGCGCCGAGGCGCCCGTGCATCAGCGGCTTGCCGGGCCGGAGCGCCACGCGCCAGAACCCGAGATCGAGCCCCTGGCGGGCGAGCGCCGACTGGACGAGGTCGTGGTCGCCGACCGAGGCGCCGCCCAGCGTGACGAGGAGGTCGGCGCGTGCGTCGCGGGCGCGGGCGATCGCCGCCTCGAGGTCGGCGAAGGTGTCGCCGGCGATGCCGAGGTCGATCGCCTCGGCCCCGGCGGCCTCCGCCATCGCGGCGAGCGCCAGGCCGTTCGAGGCGACGATCTGGTCCCACGCGGCCGGCTCGCCCGGCCGCACCAGCTCGTCGCCGGTGGCGAGCACCGCGACGCGGGGCCGGCGCCGGACGCGCACGGTCGGGTGTCCGCCCGCGGCGGCGAGGGCCACCCGCCAGCCGTCGAGGCGCTCGCCGGCGCGGAGCAGCCGGTCGCCCTCGCGAAAATCGAGCCCGGCGCCGCGGATGTGGCGCCCCGCCGGGTTGCCGGCGCGGGCGAGCACCGTGTCGCCCTCGGCTTGCGTGTCCTCTTGGATCACCACCGTATCGGCGCCGTCCGGCAGCGGCGCACCGGTGAAGATGCGGATCGCCTCGCCCTCGCCCACCGGGCCGCGGGCGCCGTGGCCGGCGGCGCTGGTGGCGGTGACGGCGAGACGCACCGGCGCCTCGGGCGAGGCCCCGGCGACGTCGGCGGCGCGCACGGCGTAGCCGTCCATGGCCGAGGTCGCGAAGGGCGGCTGGGTGCGCAGGGCCCGCACGTCCTCGGCGAGCGTGCGGCCGGCCACGGCCGTGATCGCGACGGTCTCGGCCTCGACCGGGCGGGCCTCGGCGAGGATGCGTGCCAGCGCCTCGGCGACGGGAAGGAGCGCGCTCACTCGCCGGCCTCCGGGCCGGAGGAGGCCTCCCACACGCCGGAGCGGCCGCCGCTCTTGTGCAGCAGCCGGATGCCCTCGACCCGCATGCCCCGGTCGGCCGCCTTGACCATGTCGTAGACCGTCAGGCACGCCACCGAGACGGCGGTCAGCGCCTCCATCTCGACGCCGGTCGGGCCCTGCACCCGCACCTCCGCGGTGACGCGGATGCCCGGCAGGCCCTCGTCGGGCTCGCACTCGACCCGGACCTTGGTCAGCAGCAGCGGGTGGCAGAGCGGGATCAGCTCGTGGGTGCGCTTGGCCGCCATGATGCCGGCGAGCCGCGCGGTGCCGAGCACGTCGCCCTTCTTGGCGTCGCCCTCGCGGATCAGCCGCAGGGTGTCGGGGTTCATCACCACCAGGCCCTCGGCGCGGGCGGCGCGGTCGGTCGCGGCCTTGTCGGTGACGTCGACCATGTTGGCGGCGCCGGCGGCGTCGAGATGGGTCAGGGTCGGCATGGCCTGGCTCCGGAAGAACGTCCCCGCGCTTAGCACGCCGGCCGCCGGGCCCGCCACGGCCTCAGGCGTCCAGCGCCGCCGCCTCGGCCGCGTCGAACACCCGCGAGCGCAGGAGGAAGCGCTGCCCGGACCCGTTCTCCAGCGAGAACATCCCGCCGCGGCCCGGCACCACGTCGATGATGAGCTGGGTGTGCTGCCAGACCGCGTATTGCGGGCCGCTGATGTAGAAATCCGCCCCGCCGATCGCGCCGAGATGCACGTCGCCGTCGCCGAGCGCGAAGTCGCCGACGGGGAAGCACATCGGCGCCGAACCGTCGCAGCAGCCGCCGGATTGGTGGAACAGGATCGCGCCGTGCTCGCAGCGCAGGCGCGCGATCAGGTCGAGGGCCGCCGGGGTGGCGATGACGCGGGGTGGGGGAGCGGGCATGGG
>NZ_JBEXZS010000258.1:0-1035 GCF_040593685.1 Methylobacterium sp. EM32
CGATGCCGCGTTTCTTTTTCGACATCCAAGACGGCCAACTGATCCCCGACGACGTGGGAACCGAGTTTCCTAACGCTCATGCTGCCCGCGATGCCGCCATCCGGATTCTGCCAGATATCGCGCGTGAGGAAATGAGCCTGGGTGGAAGCCGGCAGGTTGCGGTGCTGATGCGCGACGAGACAGGGCAGGCATTATTCGCAGCCTCTCTCATTCTTAGCGCGGAATGGTTGATTGACACAGTCTGAGATTTTAATGTATGGCAGCATTACCTAACACGCGATGGCCAAATTTGCTGCTTCAATTCCTGCTGAATTTTTGGCTGCATCGCGATTTTATTCGATGGGAAAAAGCTATAGTAATTTTGTTGAAATATTTAATCGCCCATGATGGGTTGGCGATTTGAGACGCCCTTGGATCTGTATGCCGTTTTCCTTGCGAATGCAGCGGAGTTCGTTCGTATCGTCGCCGACCTTGTGCGATCTCATGCCCGTCGGCACGGCGGCGAGCGGAGTCCGCTCGAACGCGCTTTGCGCGTCGATAGCGTCCCGGGCTCGCTGGAGAAGCGCGATTGTCGACGTCCATATTGCTCAGCTTCTATGACCAGCAGCCGTAGGGAAAAAAATTCTCATGGCCTATAACTTCATTGGCCGCACGGTGATTTTTTGAGTATTTTCGGATTTGAGTTGCTATCCGCTCACTGCACACCATATACGCACTGGTGTCGTGGCGATGGGCCAGGACTGCACCGGAGGGCGCCATGCCCACCGACTTTCCTTCTCGCCGACAGCGTTCTCCAGATTACGGTCGATCGACCCTGCGTGCCGTCATCGTCAACCTGCGGCTCCGTTTGCTCGGCTGGCGCATCGAACAGGCGCTTGAGGAACGCGATCACATCAGGCTCCTGTGCCACCTGAATGCCTGGGCCGAACTGCATCGTTGCACGTCAGAAGGATCAGGTCCGCGAGTACTGCCAAGTGCGAACGGAACAACCACAGTCGAATCCAAGGACGTGTTTTGCGATCGCGCACGCGACAT
>NZ_JBEXZS010000259.1:0-20140 GCF_040593685.1 Methylobacterium sp. EM32
CCCCTCCACCCCACCAACCCCCGCATCGTGCGCCTCAGCCACGAGGACAACGTCGTGGTGGCGGTGGACCCGATCGTGCCCGGCGCCACCGTCGAGGGCGTGACCGCCTCGGCGCGCGTGCCGCGGGGCCACAAATTCGCGGTCGTGACGATTCCCGAGGGCGGGCCGATCCGCAAGTTCGGCCAGATCATCGGCTTCGCCAGCCGCGCCATCGCGCCGGGCGAGTGGGTGCACGAGCACAATGTGGGCTTAGGGGAAGACAAGGGCGACTTCGCCCGCGACTACCGCTTCTGCGAGGAGGCCCGGCCCGTCGCGATGGTGCCCGACGCCCAGCGCGCCACCTTCGAGGGCTACCGCCGGGCCGACGGCCGGGTCGGCACCCGCAACTATGTCGGCGTTCTGACCTCGGTGAACTGCTCGGCCACGGTGGCGCGCTTCATCGCCGAGGAAGCCCGCCGCTCCGGCCTCCTCGACGAGTTTCCGGGCATCGACGGCATCATTCCGCTGACCCACGGCACCGGCTGCGGCTACGACATCCAGGGCGAGGGCGCCGACATCCTCAAGCGCACGCTGTGGGGTTACGCCGCCAACCCGAACATGGGCGGCGTGATCATGGTGGGCCTCGGCTGCGAGGGCCTGCAGATCGACCGCTGGAAGCGCGCCTACGGCATCGAGGAGAGCGAGACCTTCCGCAGCTTCACCATCCAGGATACCGGCGGCACGCGCCGCACCATTGAGGCCGGCGTCGCGGCGCTCCGCGAGATGCTGCCCGCCGTCGCGAAGGCGAAGCGCGAGACCGTGCCGGCCTCCGAGCTGATGCTGGCGCTGCAATGCGGCGGATCGGACGGCTATTCGGGCATCACCGCCAACCCGGCGCTGGGTGCGGCGGTCGACCGGCTGGTGGCCGAGGGCGGCACCGCGATCCTGTCCGAGACGCCGGAGATCTACGGCGCCGAGCACCTGCTGACGGCGCGGGCCGCGACGCCGGAGATCGGCCATAAGCTCGTCGAGATGATCCACTGGTGGGAGGCCTACACCGCCCGCAACGGCGGCGAGATGAACAACAACCCCTCCCCCGGCAACAAGGCTGGCGGTCTCACCACCATCCTGGAGAAGTCCCTCGGCGCCACCGCCAAGGGCGGCTCGACGACGCTCACCGGCGTCTACCGCTACGCCGAGCCGGTGACCGCCAAGGGCTTCGTCTACATGGACACCCCCGGCTTCGATCCGGTGGCGGCGACCGGCCAGGTTGCGGGCGGGGCCAACGTGCTCTGCTTCACCACCGGCCGCGGCTCGGCCTACGGTTGCAAGCCGACCCCGTCGATCAAGCTCGCCACCAACAGCGAGATGTACCGGCGGATGCAGGACGACATGGACATCGATTGCGGCGACGTGCTCGACGGCACCTCGATCGAGGAGAAGGGCCGCCAGATCTTCGAGACGATCCTGCGCGTCGCCTCGGGCGAGCGCACCAAGTCGGAAGGGTTCGGCTACGGCGATGCCGAGTTCGTGCCCTGGCAGATCGGCGCGGTGATGTAGCCGGCGCGATATGGCGGGGCGGACGGAACCGCAGTAAGGGGCCTCCGGGGCACAAGGACAAGAACGCTCCGGAGGACACCACGATGACACCTGACGTGAGCAGCGGGAGCGATCTCACCCGCCGCCAATGGAAGATGACGCTGCTCGCGAGCCTCGGCGGCGGTCTCGAATACTACGACTTCATCGTCTACGGGATCTTTGCGAAGGACATCGCCGCCGCGTTCTTCCCGGCGAGCGATCCGGTCGTGGCCCTGACCCTGTCGCTGGCGGTGTTCGCGGTCGGCTACCTCGCCCGGCCCCTCGGCGGGCTGGTGCTGAGCCATTTCGGCGACCGCTACGGCCGCAAGACCGTGTTCGTGGTCACCGTCTTCACCATGTCGGCCTGCACGCTCGGCATGGGCCTCGTTCCGGCTTACGCCACCTGGGGCGTGGGGGCGACGCTGCTCCTCGTGACGCTCCGCTTCGTGCAGGGGCTGTGCATCGGCGGCGAATTGCCCGGCGCCATCACCTTCGTGGTCGAGACCGCCTCGCGCCGGCCGGGGCTGGCCTGCGGCATCGTCTTCTGCCTCGTCAATGGCGGCGTGCTGCTCGCGGCCCTCGTCAACCTCGCCCTGCAATCCTGGCTGCCGCCGGCCGCGATGGCGGAGTATGGCTGGCGCATCGCCTTCCTGTTCGGCGGCATCGTCGGGCTCGTCAGCTTCGTGCTGCGTCGCTCGCTGGAAGAGACGCCCGAATTCCTGCGCCTCCAGCACCGCGCCGCCCGCCGGCCGATCGGCGAGGTGCTGCGTGATCATCGCGGCGCGGTGCTTCTCGGCATCGGCGTCGTGGCGCTGACCGCGGGCTTCAACGGCATCCTGTTCGCCCACATGCCGGCCTACCTGATCCAGGTGCTGAAATATCCGCCGCGCGAGGTGGCGCTGGCGATGAACGTCGCGCTCTTCGCCATGTCGGCATCGCTGCTCTTCGCCTCGTTCTTCGCCGACCGGGTGCCGCCGCGCCGCCTGATGCAGGCCTCCGCGCTGATCGTCCTGATTGGGGTGATCCCGGCCTACCAGGTGCTGGCGCGGGGCGGGGCGAACCTGTTCGTGGTGCTGCCGCTCCTCACCATGGCGGTGGCCGGGGCCAATGGCAGCTTCGCCTTCCTGCTCGCCGGGCTGTTCCCGACCCGGGTGCGGTTCAGCGGCGTCGCGCTCGCGCTCAATATCGGCTTCACGCTCTTGAGCGGCCTCGGGCCGCTCGTCGCCAACGCGCTCATCGGTGCCACCGGCTGGGTGGCGGCGCCGGGCCTCATCATCGCGGCCTCGGCGCTGATCGGGCTCGTGGTGGCGAGCCGGCTCTCCGACCGGCCGGCGACGCTCGCCGAGACGGTTCCGGTCGCCTGACCCGGACCGGACCGCCCGGGCACCGGGCGGTCCGGCTCTCAACGAGCGTCCGGAGCCCGCCGGGCGATCCAGGCGCCCCAGAACAGGCTGGAGAAGAAGCGCAACGGCGGGCCGAAGCCGCTCTCGCGCAGCAGGTCGGCCACCGCCTGCTCCGAATGCGGCGGGTCCGCCCCCTGCAGGATCTTCGCGCGCTTCGCCGCGACCTCGTCGACTCCGGCGCCCTGCTGGCGCCAGCGCTCGGCCCAGGCGGCCAGCAGCAGCGGCTGACTCGCGTAAGCGTAATGGTTGCCGGCGAGGATCAGCGGTGCACCCGGCGCCAGGCGCCGGGCGATGTCGCCGAGGATCGCCCGCTTCGCCGCGTCGCCGGCCAAGTGGTGGAGGACGCCGATCAGGGTCGCGGCGTCGAAGGCCTCCTCCTCCGGCAGGTCGGCCACGGTGCCGCGCACAACCTCCGTGCGCTCGATCAGCCCCCTCTCCGCCAGCCGGGCGACCGCGAGCGCCAGCATCGGCTCGGACGGATCGACCGCGGTGAAGCGCCAGCGCGGCTCGAGCGCCGCCGCGGTGACGATCTCCGTCGCGCCGCCGCCGGCGCCCGCCACCAGCACCCGCGCGTCGCGGCCCGATCCAAGGGCTGCGGCCAGCATGCAGGCGGCGAGCTCATGGCAGGCCTCGTAGCCGGCGAGCGCGATGCGGCTCTGCTGCTCGTATTCCCCGGCGCGGGAACGATCGAATTTCTGGGCGGGGTCTTGCGCGGCGCTCACGGGGCGGACTCCGGTCGGGGAACGGGTCCGCGAGTTGGACCCGGTCGGCGCCGGCGCGCAAGCCGAAGCTGGTCGCCTCAGCCCTCCGGATGCCGCTCGCGCCAGCGCGGGCCGGGGCCGCGCATGTAGTGCAATTCGGGGCGGTAGGGATCCATGACCTCGGCGATGAGATCCCGCCAACGCTGGGTGAGGCGTCCGACGAAAGCCATCAGCATGGAACCGTCCTCCTGCACGCGAACCTTGAGTCGCGGTCGAGCCACGCACGGATCGTGCCGGCTGTTCCTTGCGAAACTCTTGCAGGGAAATCTGGTCCGAGGCTGGGGCGAGAGTGCGACGGCGGCGTGGAGGGCTTGGGGCAGGACGATTAAGGAAGAATGCCGGCGAGCTTCAGCCCGCCCGCGGCGATCACCGCCAGTACCACGCCCCAGAGGTCGAGGGGCATCGCCGCCCACCAGGCAGTGGTCTCGGCGTCGGGCAGCAGCGCGTCCTGCGCCCGTGCGATGTCGCGCATGGTCGTCTCCCTTAGGGCCGCATCCTCCGGGCGCCCGTCTCGCGCGGGCGTCCCTGCCTCAGCGTACAGCAGGACGCCGAGAGCCGCAGCAGAAAGACTTGAAATCGGTCACGGGCTGGCGCTCAAAGATGCGCCGCCGGCTAAGGGTGCTCATGAGGCAGGCGGTCACCCCGGATGAGAGCACGATCATCCCGACAGGCTGCGCGGGTGTCGGATTCCGTCCGGCAGGGGTCGCCCCGATCAACCGCGCCTCAGCGCGGGTTCGGGTTCATCGGATCGGCGCCGGCCGGCATCGGGCCGTCATTGGTCGGGAAGAACTTGCGGGAGGGCGACTGGCGCGGCTGCACTGGCGTGCCGCGCAACGGCTCAACGTCGACCTGGCCCTGGCGGTTCACCTGGCGCGAGCGGGGCGCCTCATCGCCGCGGGCCTGGTCGCGACGCTTGCGGCCCTCGGGCTTCGCGGCGGCGACCGGCGCGTCCTCCTGCTCCTTCGGCTCGGCCACGATGTCGGTGCCGCCTTTGCAGTCGACCAGCCACACGTCGTAGATCGGATGCTCGATCGCGTGCAGGCCCGGGCTCGAGGCGAACATCCAGCCGGTGAAGATCCGGCGGTACTTGTTCTCGAGGGTGACCTCGTCGACCTCCAGGAAGGCGGTGGTCTTGGCGCTCTCGGTCGGGGGGCGGGTGTAGCAGACCCGCGGGGTGAGCTGGAGCGCGCCGAACTGCACCGTCTCGTCCACCGCCACCTCGAAGGAGACGATGCGGCCGGTGATCTTGTCGAGGCCGGAGAACACCGCGGTCGGGTTGCGGATCTTGTCGGCCTCGGCCGGCGCCACGGCGCCCAGCACGGCACCGCCGAGGAGCAGGAGGGCGCCCGCGGCGCGGCGTGCGGTCATGCGGCTCAAAACCCAGTCGCTCCCGGCTTCGTAAGTTCGGCAGGCCATACCCGGCCTCTCGCGCCCGAGGCAACCGGGCGCGCGGGCCCCGTCGGCCCACCCGCGATAGACACAAGGAGGATGGTGGAAAAAGGGCGAGTTACTCGCCCGGGACCCACGGCACGTAGTCGCCGGTCGCCGCCGGCCGCTGGCCGTAGGAGAGCTGCGAGCCCCGCGGCCGGTAGGCCGCCACCGTGCCGGTGAGGTTCTCCTCGTGCGGCTTCTGCCACTCGCGCGGGACGTAGGTCTCCTCCGAGGGCGGGACGTCGGTGGCGTGGCAGAGCCAGCCGCGCCAGCCGGGCGGCACCTTCGAGGCGTCGGCGTAGCCGTTATAGATCACCCAGCGCCGCTCCGAGCCGACCGAGGCGTCGATCAGCGGGCCTTGCGCCCGGTAGTAGCGGTTGCCGAGCTCGTCCTCGCCCACGAAGCTGCCGCGGCGCTTGGTGTAGAATTCCAGGCTGACGGTCGAGCCGCTCCACCAGGTGAAGATCCGAAGCAGGGTGTCTTTCAGCGCCATCGCGACCGTCTCTAGGGCCAGTGCCCTCGGGAATGGGGGCAGGCCCCCTTGCGTCGCGCGGGACTATGGTGAGGTGCCCCCCGGATGTCCAGCGCGTCCCGCGCCGCAGCACGATTCCTGTGCGCGGGGCGCTCCCAGCTCCGGCGCGGAGTCCCGATTCGCAACGACCTGTGAACAAATCGGTGGTCGGATGCTGCGCCGGCTGTGAACCGGCACCGGTCTCAAGCCGATTCCGCCAAGCCGGACGCGAGCTTAACCGCAGGTTCGCCGCCATCCACAGGATTCCGCCCTCCACCACTACATCTAGGGAGGAACGGAGTCCGTCGACACTAGTTATTGACGTGGGGCTGCCATGGTCGGTAGTTTCCAGGCTGACAGGACGGGCGGCCCCGAGGGGCTGACGGCTCGTCCACCTCAACCCGAGCGTCCCCGCCCTTCCTTGTAACCGGCGGACCCCTGCCACGCGGGCGGTCCCCGGCTGTTCGTGACCGGAGAGTATCCCATGCGGTTCGAGCGTCGCATCACCACCGCAGGGCAATCGCCCTACGCCAGCATCCCGTTCCGCAAGGCCGTGAGCGAGATCCGCAATCCGGACGGCTCGGTGGTGTTCCGCCTCGACGGCATCGACGTGCCGGAGGCCTGGAGCCAGGTCGCCTGCGACGTGCTGGCCCAGAAGTATTTTCGCAAGGCCGGCGTCCCGGCGGCGCTGAAGAAGGTAGAGGAGAACGGCGTCCCCTCCTTCCTCTGGCGCTCGGTGCCGGACGAGGCGGCTTTGGCCAGCCTCCCCGAGGGTGAGCGGACCGGCTCCGAGACCTCGGCGACGCAGGTCTTCGACCGCCTCGCCGGCTGCTGGACCTATTGGGGCTGGAAGGGCGGCTACTTCTCGAGCGAGGAGGACGCGGCCGCGTTCCACGACGAACTGCGCGCCATGCTCGCCCGCCAGATGGTGGCGCCGAACTCGCCGCAATGGTTCAACACCGGCCTGCACTGGGCCTACGGCATTGACGGCCCGGCGCAGGGCCACTTCTACGTCGACTACAGGACCGGCGAGCTGACCCAGTCGGCCACCGCCTACGAGCACCCGCAGCCCCACGCCTGCTTCATCCAGTCCGTCGCCGACGACCTCGTCAACGAGGGCGGCATCATGGACCTGTGGGTGCGGGAAGCCCGCCTGTTCAAGTACGGCTCGGGCACCGGCTCGAACTTCTCGCGGTTGCGCGGCGAGAACGAGAAGCTCGCCGGCGGCGGCAAGTCCTCGGGCCTGATGAGCTTCCTCAAGATCGGCGACCGGGCCGCCGGCGCGATCAAGTCGGGCGGCACGACGCGCCGCGCCGCCAAGATGGTGATCGTCGACATCGACCACCCGGACGTCGAGGCCTTCATCGACTGGAAGGTCAAGGAGGAGCAGAAGGTCGCCGCCCTCGTCACCGGCTCCAAGGTGGTGTCGAAGCACCTCAAGGCGGTGATGAAGGCCTGCATCAACTGCGAGGCCGCGGGCGATGCCTGCTTCGATCCCGAGCGCAACCCGGCGCTGAAGCGCGAGGTCAAGGCCGCCCGCAAGGCGATGGTGCCGGACGCCGCGATCAAGCGGGTGATCCAGTACGCCCGCCAGGGCTACACCGACATCTCCTTCCCGATCTACGACACCGACTGGGATTCCGAGGCCTACCTCACCGTCGCCGGCCAGAACTCGAACAACTCGGTCTCGCTGACCGACGACTTCCTGCGCGCGGTCGATGCGGACGCGGACTGGACGCTGACCCAGCGCACGACCGACAAGGTGGCGAAGACCGTCAAGGCGGCGGAGCTGTGGGACAAGATCGCGGAGGCCGCCTGGGCCTCGGCCGATCCGGGCCTGCACTTCAACACCACGATGAACGACTGGCACACCTGCCCGGCGGGCGGGCGGATCCGGGCCTCGAACCCGTGCTCCGAGTACATGTTCCTCGACGACACCGCCTGCAACCTCGCCTCGGCGAACCTGCTGGCGCTCTACGACCGCGGGGCCAAGCGCTTCGACGTCGAGGGCTACGAGCACCTGTGCCGGCTCTGGACCGTGGTCCTCGAGATCTCGGTGCTGATGGCGCAGTTCCCGAGCCGCGAGATCGCCGACCTCTCCTACAAGTACCGGACGCTGGGCCTCGGCTACGCCAATATCGGCGGCCTCTTGATGACCATGGGCTTGCCCTACGATTCCCGTGAGGGCCGGGCTCTCGCCGGGGCACTCACGGCGATCATGACGGGCGTGTCCTACGCCACCTCGGCCGAGATGGCGAAGGAGCTCGGGCCCTTCCCGGCCTACGAGGAGAATGCCGATGCGATGCTGCGGGTGATCCGCAACCATCGCCGGGCCGCCCACGGCGACGCCGAGGGCTACGAGTTCCTCAACACCAATCCCGTCCCGCTCGACCATGCCGGCTGCCCGCAGGGCGAGCTGGTTGCCCATGCCAAGGCGGCCTGGGACCGGGCCCTGCAGCTCGGCGAGGAACACGGCTACCGCAATGCCCAGGCCACCGTCATCGCGCCGACCGGCACGATCGGCCTCGTCATGGATTGCGACACCACCGGCATCGAGCCCGACTTCGCGCTGGTGAAGTTCAAGAAGCTCGCCGGCGGCGGCTACTTCAAGATCATCAACCGGGCGGTGCCGGACGCCCTGCGCACGCTCGGCTACCGCGAGGCCGAGATCGCCGAGATCGAGGCCTACGCCGTCGGCCACGGCTCGCTCGGCCAGGCGCCGGCGATCAACCCGGGCTCGCTCCGGGCCAAGGGCTTCACCGACGACAAGATCGCGGCGGTGGAGGCGGGCCTCAAGTCGGCCTTCGACATCAAGTTCGTGTTCAACCGCTGGACGCTCGGCGAGGACTTCCTTACCAAGTCGCTCGGCGTGCCGGCGGACAAGCTCGCCGATCCGTCCTTCGACCTGCTGACCTTCCTCGGCTTCAGCCGCAAGGACATCGACGCCGCCAACGTCCATATCTGCGGGGCGATGACGCTCGAGGGCGCGCCGCACCTCAAGGTGGAACACTACCCGGTCTTCGACTGCGCCAATCCGTGCGGCCGGATCGGCAAGCGCTACCTCTCGGTCGAGAGCCACATCCGCATGATGGCGGCGGCGCAGCCCTTCATCTCGGGGGCGATCTCCAAGACCATCAACATGCCGAACGACGCCACGGTCGAGGATTGCAAGAACGCCTACCGGCTGTCCTGGACCCTGGCGCTGAAGGCGAACGCCCTCTACCGCGACGGCTCGAAGCTGTCGCAGCCCCTCAACTCGGCCCTCATCAGCGACGAGACCGACGAGGAGGAGGATGCGGTCGAGGCCCTGCTGGCGCTGCCGGCGGCCGCCAAGACCGTCGCGGTGACGGAAAAAATCGTCGAGCGCATCGTCGAGCGCGTCGAGCGCCTGCGCTCGCAGGAGAAGCTGCCGAGCCGCCGCAAGGGCTACACCCAGAAGGCCAAGATCGGCGGCCACACCATCTTCCTGCGCACCGGCGAGTACGACGACGGCCGGCTCGGCGAGATCTTCCTCGACATGAACAAGGAGGGCTCGGCGCTGCGGGCCTTCATCAACAACTTCGCGATCTCGGTCTCGCTCGGACTGCAATACGGCGTGCCGCTGGAGGAGTACGTCGACGCCTTCACCTTCACCCGGTTCGAGCCGGCCGGCTTCGTCCAGGGCAACGACGCGATCAAGAACGCCACCTCGGTCCTCGACTACGTGTTCCGCGAGCTGGCGATCTCGTATCTCGGCCGCACCGACCTCGCCCATGTCGACCTCTCGGAGATCGGCACCCCGGCGACCGGCGGCGTCGCCCCGGCAAAGCCCTCGGCCTCGGACTCGGTCCCGGCGAACAACGTCGTGTCGCGCGGCCTGCTGCGCGGCTCAGGCGACCGGCTGACGCTGATCCATGGCGGTCCCGGCGGTACCACCCCGGGCGTCGCGGCGCCGAGCACGGGCCAGACGGCGCCGGCCGGCGGCAGCGTCCACGCGGTGCGGGGTTCGGTGGCGCTCAAGACTGAGCCGACCCTCGCCGGCCGGGTCGAGGCGCTGGTGGAATCCCTCCCCTTCGCCAAGCCGGATCCGGCCGCCGCCGGCCGCTCCGTCTCGGACCGCCGGGCCGAGGCGAAGATGAAGGGCTATGTCGGCGAGGCCTGCCCGGAATGCGCCAACTTCACCCTGGTGCGGAACGGGACCTGCCTGAAGTGCGACACCTGCGGCTCGACGACCGGGTGCTCGTAACCGCCCGACCTTCTCTCTGAAGAGAAGAATGAGTTAGTGCGCTGGCTAGGGTACGATTTTTGACAATAAATGTCGCGGCCGAGATTATTTCTCGGCTGCGACAGACGGAAAAAGGCGATCCTAAAATAGGGTTGAAATCAGGAGGCCAAAATGGCTAGGAACACTGGTGAAGGTTACAGGCGTGGCGCTGTCTCGGGCCGCACACAATTCCAGCGACCTGATGGCCTCTGGCAGAAACGTGATGAAAACACTGGTCAATTGATGGCGGTCAAACAGTCAGAGGGGCCGTACAAGGGTATCGCGAAAGAACCTGATGGCCGTGACACCGCGCGTTGGCCTGAAGATTGGGACAAATAGTATGTCAGGAGGGCGGAGCGCTTCGCTCTGCCCTTACTTTTATGTGGCAACGCGCCTCGCCTGCCGTGATGATTTGAGGGGTGACGACGCGCCCGTTGGGTGGTGGCCAACTCCGTTCTTGGCCTTTCGGACTGATGCGACGGTATCGACACCCTCCGCGTCATCCCGAGGCCGCGAAAGCGGAACCCGGGATCCATAACCGCTGACGGTTCAGGATGACACGGAACGCTATTCGCCTCTTCCGTGATCCTCGGCGGTTATGGATCCCGGGTTCTCGACTTCGTCGAGCCCCGGGATGACGTGGAGAGATGGAAGTCTGTGCGCGCGACTGATCGAACGGATCAATTCAGCAGTATTCGACTCGCCATCACCGCCCCGCGAACCGATGCTCCACCGCATCCCGCAGGTGGTACCACCCGCTCACCACCGGCAGGAACCACGGCTTGCCGTCGTAGAACGGCACCGGGACCCGCGGGAAGGACGGCGCATCGAAGGCGCTCGGGCGGTTCTGGCGGCCGAGCAGCTTCAGCGCCGCCTGGTGGCCGAGATAGGTCATCAGCGCCACGCCGTTGCCGTTGCAGCCGACCGCGAAATCGACACCGTCCTGGCGGCCGAGATGGGCGAGCTTGTCGGCGGTCATGCCGACCTTGCCGCTCCAGCAATGCGTTACCTGCACCGCTGCGAGCTGCGGCCAGACCGCCCGCATCAGGGCGTGCAACTTGGGCGCGGCCTCCCGCTCCGGGACCGTGAACATCCCCGGCCGGCTGCCGAACAGCAGCCGGGTGCCGTCCGGCGAGGGCCGGGCGTAGATCAGCTCGCGGCGCGAATCGGTGATCATCCGCCGGCCCGGATTGATCTCGTCCATCAGCGCCCGCGGCAGCGGCGCGGTGGCGATCTGGTAGCTCCGCACCGGCACCACCCGCTGGCGGAGATAGGGGCTCGCCCGGTCGCTGTAGCCGTTGGTGCCGTAGAGGACGTGCCGGGCCCGGATCCGGCCGCGCCCGGTCTCGACGGTGGAGAACCCGTCGCCCGACGGCTCGACCCCCAGCACGGGCGCGTGCGAGCGCAGGGTCGCGCCGTGGCGTCGGGCGAGGGCGCGGAGCGCCCGGTGGTACTTGCCCGGATGCAGGCCGCCGTAATCGTCGATGACGATGCCGCCGTGGTAGAAGTCGGTGCGGGTCACCTCGTGCTGGCGGCTTTTGGGGATCTCGTGGACGGTGACGCCGGTATGGCGCGCCAGGAGTTCGCCGTTGCGGCGCAGGCGGTCGTAGTGGCGCGGCACGTAGGCGGCGAAGTAGCGGCCGACCACGCCGAGATCGGCGTCGAGGGCTTCCTCGCGGATCAGCGTCTTCAGGTGATCATAAGAGGAGAGCGAATCTTCGAGCAGGCGCGCCATGCGGGCGGCATCCACCCCCTTGATCGCGCCGCCGATCACCAGCTTCTGCCCGCTCGACACCATGCCGCCGGAGCGGGTCGAGGCCCCGGCCCCCAATTCCTCCGCATCGACCACCGTGACGGCAACGCCATTGCGGGCGAGCTCCGCCGCCGCCGAGAGGCCGCAATAGCCGGAGCCGACGACGAGCACGTCGGTCGCGTCGGGCAGCGGGTCGCGAGCGGTTTCCGGGGCGGCAGCGTCCCACCAGTACGGATCGGTGGTAAAGCCCTCGGCGAGAATGGCGGCCGGATCAGGCATGGAGGGCCTCGGGGGTCTGGCGAAGGGAGGAGAGGAAGCTTTTCGTGCGAGCGTGCCGCGGTTCGCCGAAGAGGGCGGCGGGCGGTCCCTCCTCGACGATGGCGCCCTCGGCCATGAAGACGACGCGATCGGCGACCTCGCGGGCGAAACCCATCTCGTGGGTGACGACCACCATCGTGGTGCCGTCGCGGGCGAGCCCGCGCATCACGTCGAGCACGTCGACGATCGTCTCCGGATCGAGGGCGGAGGTCGGCTCGTCGAACAGGATCGCCTTCGGCCGCATGGCGAGCGCCCGCACGATCGCGACCCGCTGCTGCTGCCCGCCCGAGAGCGCGCTCGGGTAATCCTCCGCCTTGTGAGCGAGGCCGACCCGGGCCAGCAGCGCGCGTGCCTGCGCCTCGGCCTCCGCCCGCGACAGGCCGAGCCGGCGCATCGGCGTCAGCGTCATGTTGCGCAGCACCGTGAGGTGCGGGAACAGGGCGTAATCCTGGAACACCATGCCGATCTCGGTCCGCAGGCGCTGCCAGGCGCCCTGGTCGTGCAGATCGACCGCCCGGCCGGCGACGCGCAGGCTGCCCGAATCCGGCCGCACCAGCCCGTTGATGCAGCGGATCAGCGTGCTCTTGCCCGACCCGCTCGGGCCGATCAGCACCACGACGCTGCCGGCCGCGATGTCGAGGTCGATGCCGTGCAGGGCCCGGAACGCCCCGAAGTTCTTGGTGAGCCCGCGTAAGGAAATGAGCGGCTCCGCACTCATGCGGCGAACTCCCGCACCGCCCGCTTGAGCGCGTCGCGCGCCGTCTGGAGCTGCGTGCGCCGCGCGACGAGGGCGGCGCGGCGCGCCTCGAGCCGGCCTTGCGCCGCCTCGACGCTGCGGGCCACCGCCTCCGGCGCCGGTCCCCCCGGCAGGGTGCGGGCGGCGACGCTAAGGGCCGGATCGAGGCTTTGCCGCACCGCCTCCTCCGGGAGGTGGAGCGCCCGCCCGGCCTCGCTGAGGGCCGCCGCATCGACCATCGCGGGCGTGATGCCGTCGGCCGAGAGGCCCGCATCCATCGCCGCCCGCACCACCGCGCCGACGACGTGGTGCGCCTCGCGGAAGGACAGGCCGGCCTCGCGCACCATCAGGTCGGCGAGGTCGGTGGCGGCGCAAAAGTCCTCGGTGACGCGCCGGCGCATCAGGGCGGCGTTCGGGCGCGCTGTCGCGATGACGAGATCGAATAGCGACAGGCAGCGCAAGGCTTCCTCGCCCGCCTCCCACACGCCGCGCATCGTCTCGCGGTTGCCGTCGATGGTGTTGGTGAAGTGCGTGCCCTTCACGGCGCTCGCCGCCGCCACGTAGAGGCCGAGCATCTGCCCGGCCTTGCCCTTCAGATGCTCCAGCACCACCGGGTTCTTCTTCTGCGGCATGATGCTGGACGTGCCGGTGACGCGGTCCGGAAACTCGATCGTCTGGAACTCGTGCGAGACCAGCACGTGATAGTCCTGCGCCACCCGGCTCCAGCCGATCGCCACCTGCGACAGGCCGGCCAGGATCTCGAGCCCGAAATCGCGGGTCGCGACGGCGTCGAGGGCGTTCTCGACGAGCCCGTCGAAGCCGAGGCTGTTGGCCAGCATCGCCCGGTCGATCGCGAAGGCGGTGCCGGCAAGCGCGCCGGCCCCGAGGGGGCTCGCATTGGTGCGCGCCCAGGCATCCGACAGGCGGCCGGAATCGCGGGCGAGCGACTGCGCCACCCCGGCGAGGTAGAAGCCGTAGGTGACGGGCTGGGCCGGCTGGAGATGGGTGTAGCCGGGCATCACCACGTCCCGGAACCGGTAGGCGCCGTCCAGCGCGTGCTCCTCGACCGAGAGCAGGGCCTGGCCGGCATCGAGCAGGAGGTCCCGGGCCCGCATCCGGTCGAGGGCCGAGGTCAGGTCGTTGCGGCTGCGGGCGATGTGCATCCGCCCGCCGGCATCCGCGCCGATCAGCCGGATCAGCTGCGCCTCGTAGTTGAAGTACGAATCCTCGCGCTCGGGATCGAGGGGAACGGCGCCGGGCCCCTCCTCCTCCATCCGCAGCAGGCCCGCCGCCAGGGCGCGCGCCGCCGCCGGACTGACCAAGCCGCAGGCCGAGAGCATCAGCACGTGGGCCTGGTTGAGGTCGGTCATGTGGGCGAACACGGCCTGGAAGTCCCGCGCGAGGCGCGGCGCGTAGATGTGCTCGCACACCTCCGGCGCGACCGGCTCGGTGAGCCGGCGGCTGACCTTCGATTCCATGGCGGAGATCCTTTTGTTAGATCTTTGGACCACGGCCGGCCACGGGCCGGTCGCTGCGGCGTTCAGGGAAGCTGCGGGGCGGGTGCGCGGGCGGCGGCCGCCGCCTCGGGAGCGGGACGGCACTGGGGCCGGCCGAGGCGCCGCTCCAGCCAGCGGCCGAACCAGGACAGGCCGGAGCAGATCACGAAGTAGGTGACGAGCACGGCGCCGTAGACGAGGAAGGCCGGGTTCCAGCCCTCCATCATCGTCGTGCGCTCGACGATGATCTGTCCGACCTTGAAGAACTCGCCGACGCCGACGAGGGCGCCGAGGGATGTCGCCTGGATCAGGAGCGTCAGCAGCCCGACGAAGGGCGGCAGGATGGCGCGCAAAGCCTGCGGCCCGGTGATGAAGCCGTAGACTTCCCATGTCTTGAGGCCGAGGGCGGCGGCGCTCTGCCACTGGTGGCGCGGCACGGCGTTGAGGCCGCTGCGCACGATCTCGGCGCCGTTGGCGCTGCCCCACAGGGACAGGCCGACCGTCACCGCCCAGAACGGGGTCAGGTCGAGCCCGGCCAGCGGCGCCACAAAGAACACCAGGAAGATGTTCACGATCAGCGGGATGTCGCGAAACAGCTCGACCCAGACCCGCACCAGGATCCGCAGGGAGCGATAGCGCAGAGTCGCGAGGGTGCCGAGGATCCCGGACAGAACGGTGACGAAGAGGAGCGTGGTGAGCGAGAGCGCCAGCGTCATGCCGAGGCCCTGGAGGATGAAGGGCAGGTTCTTGACGAGGAGATCCATGACACAATCTCCTCAGTGCCGGAACGGCGCGTTGAGCCGGAATTCGAGCCGGCTCGCCAGGAACGACAGGACGAGGACCAGGGCGAGGTAGATCACGCAGATCGCCGCGAACATCTCGAGGGTGCGAAAGTCCATCGAGATCCGGTCGATCGCCACGTAGGTGAGCTCGGCGAGCCCGATCGCCTGGAGGTAGGAGGAATTTTTCAGGAGCGAGATCGCGGTGTTGAGCATCGCCGGCAGCGCCACCCGGATCGCCAACGGCGCCGCGACGAGGTGGAAGAACCGCCACGGCGTGAGCCCGAGGGCGTAAGAGGCCTCGCGCAGGCCCTTGCCCACGGTCGCGAGGCCGCCGCGCAGGTTCTCGATCTGGTAGGCGCCGGCCCAGACGGTCAGGCAGAGCACGCCCGACCAGAACAGCGACAGTTTCAACCCGATGCCGGGCAATCCGTAGAAGATGAAGAACAGCTGCGCCAGCATCGGCGTGTTGCGGATGAACTCGACATAGGCCGCCACGACCCGGTCGAGCACCGGCACTTCGAGCACCCGCACGGCCGCGCCGAGGAGGCCGACCAGCACCGAGAGCACGATCGACAGCAGGCTGACCTGGACCGTGAGCCACAGGCCGCGCATCAGCGCTGGCCCCTGCGCCGCCAGATAGGCGAGATCGAAATCCATGCCCGCATCCCTCGGTGTCGGTGGCGGCCGCCGCGGGCCGCCCGGCTCAAGGCCTCAGCGCGTCCCGTGCTTCAGCGCGCCGTCGGCTTCGGCTTGGTGAAGACGTCGGCGTAGAAGGGGCGCAGGTCGGCGGGCACCCACTTGTCGACCCACTTGGCGTAGAGCCCCTCCGCCTTCATCCGGGCGAGCGCCGCGTCGACATAAGCCATCCACTCGGGGTCGTTCTTGCGCAGGCCCGCGGCGGCGTCGGTGACCGCGAAGGACTCGCCGACGAGGCGTAAGGAAGGATCCTTGGCCGCGACCACCACCAGCGTCGCGGCATCGTGGGTATAGGCATCGCCGCGGCCCTGCTTGAGCGCCTGGAGGGCGTCGGACGCCGTGTTGAGCCGCAGGGTCTCGACCTTCGGCATATTGTCCTCGAACCACTTCGCCTGGGTCGAGCCCTTGAGCATCACCACCGTCTTGCCGGCGACGTCGTCGAGCTTTTTGATCGGGCTGTCCTTGGCCACCAGCATGTCCGAGCCGCCCCAGCGATAGGGCTTCGAGAAGTCGATCACCCGGGCCCGCTCCGGCGTCACCCCGAGGGTGGCGATCAGGATGTCGACCTTCTTGCCCATGAGCTGCGGGATGCGGTTCTCGGCGGTGACGCAGGTCAGCTCGATCTTGTCGGCCGAACCGAAAGCCCAGGCGGCGATCTGGACAGCCATGTCGGTCTCGATGCCGGAGAAATTCCCCGACTCGTCCTTGTAGCCGTAGGGCGGCTGGTCGCAGCGCACCCCGGCCCGCAGCACGCCGGCGGCCTGGATCGCCTTCGGCAGCGGCGGCAGCGCCTGGGCCGCCGCGGCGGTGAGGCCCGCGGCCATGAGGGCGGCGGAGACGAGGGCAGTGTGCGCGAGGTGCCGCAGCAAGGTCATCGGGTTCCCCTCCGGTCGATCGGTGGTGTGTGGGTCAGCGGGACGCCGTCATCCATCGCGCCGGCGCCCGAGCCGGTGAGCAGGGCGACGGCGTGGCGGCCGGCGAGCGCTCCGTCGGCGCCAAGCACGAACAGGGCCGCGACGCTCGCGGCGGCGGACAGTTCGGCGTGGAGGCCGGCCCGGCCGAGGCGCCACTGCGCCGCCCGGGCGGCCTCGTCATCCGCAACGACCGCCATACCGCCGCTCTCGCGCAGGGCGTGGAGCGCCTGGAAGGTCACCGTATCGCCGCCGATCGACAGCTGCGCCGTCTTGCCCGGAAACGACTCACGGTAATCGGCCCCGGCGAGGACGCGGGCGAGGCGCGGGAACGGCTCGACGGCGACGAGCCGCGGCATCCCGCGCCCGAGCTCCTGGAAGCCGAGGAGGAGCCCCGACAGCAGATCGCCCCGGGCGCACGGCACCACGACGACATCGGGCAGGCCCGCAGCGGCGATCTCGGCCGCGAGCACCTTGTAGCCGGCGATCCCGAACGGATTGGTGCCGATGGCCGGCCGCCGATAATTCGTCGCCGCGAAGGCCCCGTCCGCGACGCGCCGCCCGACATGCTCCCAGCGCGCTGCGCTGTCGGCGACCTCGACGAGCCGGGCGCCATAGGCCTGGATCGCCCGGCGCGCCCCGGCCGGCATGGAAGGGGTCGTGGCGATCTCGGCCGGCAGCCCCGCCCGCGCCGCGTATGCCGCGAGCGACACGCCGGCATTGCCGCTCGACGCCGCCACAACCAGCGGGGCGCCGAGCGCGCGGGCCTGGGCGAGAAGCGGGACGCTCATCCGGTCCTTGTGCGAGCCGGTCGGATTGCACCATTCGAGCTTCAGGGACAGCCGGCCGAGCCCCGCCTCCGCGGCGAGATCCGGCGCCTCGATCTGCGGTGTTCCGCCCTCGCCCAGCGAGATGCCGTCGGTAGAGGGCAGGACGATCCGGCCCGATGCTGCACCGCGAAAGACGAGCCGCAGGTTCGCCGCGTGACCCTCGGCCGCGCAAAGCGGGCACCCCTCGTCATATTCTCCGAGAGTGAGCGCGAGATCGCAGCGCAGACAGGCGAACCCGCTCGGAGACTGACTCTGTATGTCGCGTTGCTCGACCATGTGACGGAGTGTGCGAGCGTCCGGCCATCTGGTCAAATGCTGGTTTCTGCGCATGCTATTCAGCTGTGATATGGGGTGATGCATGAACCTGAGGCAGGTTGAGGCCTTTCGCGTCGTGATGCTGCGCGGATCGATGACGGCGGCGGCACAGGCCCTGCGCACGTCGCAGCCGAGCGTCAGCCGGCTCATCGCCGAGCTGGAGGCCGCGACCGGCCTCACCCTGTTCGAGCGCCTGGCCGGGCGCCTGCGCCCGACCGACGAGGGCTTGTCCTTCTACCGCGAGGTCGAGCGCAGCTTCTTAGGCCTCGAGAACCTCGCCCAGGCCGCGCGCGACATCCGGGTGTTCGGCAGCGGGCGCCTGCGGATCGCCGCGATGCCCGTGATGGCGCTCGGCTTCATCCCGCGCTGCATCCGGCGCTTCCGCGTGCAGTTCCCGACCGTCGCGATCTCCCTGCAGATGGGCAGCGACGGCACGGTGATGCGCTGGATGTCGGCGTCCTATTGCGACATCGGCTTTATGGCCAACATCGTCGAGACGCCGTTCATCGAGTCCCGCCCGCTCTACGCGATCCCGGGCCTGTGCGCCCTGCCCCCCGGCCACCGGCTGGCGGAGCGCGCCGTCATCGTGCCGGAGGACCTGGAGGGCGAGGCCTTCATCTCTCTCTCCCTGGAGGACGGCGCGCGGACGCGGGTCGACCGTGCCTTCGAGGCCGCGGGAATCGGTCGCCAGCTGATGCTGGAGACGCCGTTCGGGGCGACGATCTGCGCCCTCGTCGAGCAGGGCCTAGGGATCGGCATCGTGAATCCGATCGCGGCCGACGATTACCGCCGCAGCGGCATCGCCTTCCGGCCGTTCCGGCCCGAGATCCCGTTCCACGGCCACGCCCTGTTCCCGAGCCGCCACCTCAACAACCCGCTCATCGACGGCTTCCTCGCCGTCGTGCGCGAGGAGCTGGCCGGCTACGAGACGACGGCGACCGGCCTGCGGGAGTGACGCGAGACCCCGCCCGTCAGGCCGTCGCCGCTACGCGGAGCGGCGCGTAGGTGGCGCGGTAGCTGCGCGGTCCGATCACGGGGAGCAGCGCATTCCTCAGCCAGCCCGGCATTTTCGCCGTGCGCGACAGGCGGTCGGTCATGGCCTGGACATGCGCGACCCGAGGCCGGCGCAGTAGCTCGTAATCCGGCCCGACCGTGCTCCAGTCGCGCGTTCCGGCCAGCCGGTCGGCGAGGACCAGCGCGTCCTCGAGCGCCAAAGCCGCGCCTTGCGCCCAGACCGGGGCGGTGGCGTGGGCCGCATCGCCGACGAGCACGACGCGGTCGCGGGTCCAGGCCGGAATGCGGACCTCCTCCAGCGGGGAGTGATGGAGGCCCGCCGGCTGCACGAGCGCCGCCTCAAGTGTGTCGCGGACGCGGCGTGGAAAGGTCGCGAAGGCCCGCCGCAGGCCGGCCGGGTCGAGTCCCTCACCGGACTCGTTGCTCGCCGAGATCCAGGCATAGGCCTCGCCGTGATCGACGGGGATGAGCAGGAACAGCGCGCCGGCGCCGGCCCACAGCGTCCAGGCTTCGACGCCGGGATTCGGCACCATGACGCGCCAGCTCTGCGACGCCAGCAGCGCCGCGCCCGGCGCGCGATCATCGAACAGCTGGCGCCTGACCCGCGAATGCACGCCGTCCGCCCCGACGAGCAGGCCGCCCGCCTCGGTCGTGCCGTCCTCGAGATCGACCTCGACGCGCTGTGCGCTCTGTCGGCCCGCCACGATGCCGGCACCGTGGCGCAGGTCGTCGGGGGCAAGGCCGAGCTGCAGGAGGCGCAGCAGGTCGGCGCGGCGCAGGCAGTGCGGCCCCATCTCCGCGCCCCAGAACGCCTCTTCGTCCACGGCGAAGAGCAGCCGGTCGCGCTCGGTGCGGTACTCGCGCCGGCGCAGACGCGCGCCGACCGACCGGAGATCGTCCAGCAGGCCGAGCTGCGCCAGCGCCCGCACCGCGTTGCCCGGCAGGTTGATGGCGAGGCCGGCTTCGGCTGGGCCCCCGCGCCGCTCCAGCGTGAGAGACGGGATGCCGCGCCGGTGCAGGGCGCGCCGGGCCGCCAAGCCGGCAATGCCGCCGCCGGCGACAAGGACGCGATCGAGAGGTTCGGTAGACATCTGGCTGCGCGCGGCTCCCGTCGGTGCGAGGCAGGAGCCTCCTATGCACGATCCGACGCGACTTTGCCCGTAGCGCCCCTCCCCTCCACGCTGCGGCATTCCTGACGGTATCGCCTGTGCGGTGCAGCGATTGACAGGCGAGCCGGCTACCCTTAAACGACCGCTCACCGACGGGGCGCCGAGACGAACGGCCAACCCCGCAGGACTTCCCGAGAGAGAGTGAAGCAAGGGCCAGGGCAACCCGGCGCTGCTTTCTGTTCTCTAAGGGTACGAGATCTGGCTCCGGCCCGAT
>NZ_JBEXZS010000260.1:0-2431 GCF_040593685.1 Methylobacterium sp. EM32
GTGCCCCGCGGAGCGGGGCGGGAGAGGGGACACCGCTTCCGGAAATGGCTGAGCCGTCCTGACGGGCGTCCCCTGGATCAGCGTCGCGCTGCCCCTCTCCCGACCCCTGCTGACGCAGGGGCCACCCTCCCCCGCAGAGGGGGGAGGGGAAAGGTGCTCTATTTTGGTGAGGCAGCGGATCCCGGCATCGTGATCTGCAACGACGCCTGTCTCGCCCGGAATGAAGTCCGAGGCCAGCACGACGCGCCGAAGGCGCGAACAACGATACGACAGGGAGGGAACCCCATGAGCCAGCAGGCCACCGTCCAGGACCTCAACGCCGACGCGCAATCCTGCGCCGCCTGGATCGCCCAGTTCCTGAAGGCGCGGGGCGTCGACCGGGTGTTCGGGCTCCAGGGCGGCCACATCCAGCCGATCTGGGACCATTGCGCCCGCCTCGGCATCCGCATCGTCGACGTGCGCGACGAGGGCGCCGCCGTCCACATGGCCCACGCCCATGCCGAGCTGACCGGCGAGCTCGGCGTCTGCATGGCGACCGCCGGGCCCGGCGTCACCAACTGCGTCACCGGCATCGCCAACGCCTCGCTCGCCCGCGTGCCGGTACTGCTGATCGGCGGCTGCACCTCGCGGGCGCAGGCCAATCTCGGCCCGCTCCAGGACATCCCGCACGTCGACATCCTGCGGCCGGTCACCCGCCAGTCGCGCACCGCCCGCGTCGCTGACCAGGTCATCCGCGAGCTCGACGAGGCTGTCGCCCGCGCCAGGGGCGATCTCGGCGAGCCGGGGCCCGTCTACATCGAGATCCCGACCGACGTGCTGCGCGCCCATGTGCCGCCGCAGCTGGTGCTCGACGACTGGATGGCGCCCAAGGCGCCCCGCCTGCTGCCGCCCGATCCGGCCGGAATCGCCGCTGCCGTCGAGGCTCTATGGGGCGCGCGTCGCCCGCTGGTGGTGAGCGGCCGCGGCGCGAAGACCGCCGGGCCCGAGCTGGTCCGCCTGCTCGATGCGCTCGGCGCGGTCTATCTCGACACCCAGGAGAGCCGCGGCCTGGTTCTGGCCGACCACCCGGCGACCGTCGGCGCGATGCGCGCCGCCGCGATGACCGAGGCCGACGTGGTCCTGGTGGTCGGCCGCAAGCTCGATTACCAGCTCGGCTACGGCTCGCCGGCGGTGTTCCCGAATGCCCGCTTCGTGCGCATCGCCGACACCGCCGGCGAGCTCGTCGACAACCGCCGCGGCGAGCCGGAGCTGCTCGCCAGCCCGGCGCTCGCCCTCGCGGCGATCGTCGACGCCGCCGGCAACCGCGCACCCGCCCTCGACCGTGCCTGGGCCGAGGGCCTGCGGGCGCGCCACGTCAAGCGCTCGACCGGCGCGACGGTGCCGCAGACCGGAGAGGACGGCCGGGTCCATCCGGCGGCGATCTTCGACGCGATCCGGCAGGTTGCGGCGCCCGACTACATCGCGGTGGCCGATGGCGGCGACCTCCTCAGCTTCGCCCGGGTCGGCCTGGAGGCGCGGACCTACATGGATGCCGGCGCCTTCGGCTGCCTCGGCGTCGGCGTGCCCTACGCCACGGCCGCGTCGCTCGCCTATCCCGACCGGCAGGTGATCTGCGTCACCGGCGACGGGGCCTTCGGCATCAACGCGATGGAGATCGACACCGCGGTCCGCCACGGCGCCAAGCCGGTCATCATCGTGTCGAACAACGCCGCCTGGAACATCGAGCGCTACGACCAGGAGTTCAATTACGGCGGCCGCGTCGTCGGCACGCTCTTGGCCGATTCCGACTACGCCGCGATGGCCCGGGCGCTCGGCGCCCATGGCGAGCGGGTCGAGCGGCCGGAGGATCTGCCGGCGGCGATCGAGCGGGCGCTGGCCAACGCGCCGGCCCTCATCGACGTCACCACCTCGCAGGTCGCGGTGTCGTCGGACGCCCGCAAGGGACTGGGCTTCGTGCCCGATTACCAGCCGCTCACCGCCTGGGACGATGCCGAGCGGCGGCGGCGGGGGGAGACGGTGGGATGACAGCCTGTTTGACTTGCGAGGCCGGCACCAGGAGACACTTTCTTCTCCCACCCACGACCTCATCCTGAGGCGCGAGGCGATCGAAGATCGCCGAGCCTCGAAGGAGGTCTCCAGAGATCGCGAGACTTCTGGAGGCCTCCTTCGAGGTCAGTCGATCTGCGATCGACTGACGCCTCAGGATGAGGTTGTAGGTGGGATAAAGTCCCAACCAATCGAACAGGCTCGGAGGCCGTGACGATAGCGAATCGTCGAAAATAAAACGGGTCCCTTCCCTCGACAGCCGCGCCTCACCGCCCCGGGGCGCGATCCGGCGGCGGGCGGTACGCCTCGGGGGGCAGGTCGCGCGACAGGGTCTCACCGGCGCCGCGGCCCGGGGCGGGGCTCGGCGTCGGGGTGGCGCCCGGGG
>NZ_JBEXZS010000261.1:0-26956 GCF_040593685.1 Methylobacterium sp. EM32
GCCCCCGCCCCCGGGCCGATGCCGCCGCCCTTGCCGGACGGACCGGTCCGGCGCCGGACCTGGCTCGCGCCCGTGCTGTGGCTCGTCTTCGTCCTGCTCTGCGGCATCCTCGGCAACCGGCTGCTCCAGGCCTGCGCCCTCGGGAGCGAGGGCTGGCCGGACTGGATCCGCCGGGTCCTGCCCGACCATTGCCCCGCCCCGTCGCTGGCCCTCGACCCGGACGGTACCGCCGTCCTGGCGGCGATCCGTGCCACCGACGACGCGGTGCGGGCCGCCGAGCTGGCGCTGACCCGCCGCGCGCTGACCTGCGACGCCGTCTGCCCGGTTCCGCCGCCGCGCCGGGCCGCGATCGAGCCGGCGCCGGCGATCCCGGCGGAGGTCGAGCGACGCCTGACCGGCATCGAGCGCGGCCGCAACGTCGAGCTGACCCTGGCCTGGGAGGGGCCGGCCGACCTCGACCTCCAGGTGGTCTGCCCCGACCGCTCGCGGATCTGGTTCGACCGCCGCGCGGGCTGCGGCGGCCGGCTCGTCGCCGACCAGAACCAGGGCGGCGGAAGCCCTGCCAGCCGACCGGTCGAGCACGTGATCTGGGACGACGTGCCCGCCCCCGCGGGTCGCTACGGCGTCGAGGTCAGCCTCTATTCCCGCCACGGCGAGGCGCGGCCCGAGGTGCCGTTCCAGGTCGTGCTGTCGCGCCAGGGCCAGGTGATCGAGCAGCGCGCCGGCCGCATCTCCGCCGAGCGCATCGGCCAGGGCGTGCTGACCTTCGAGATGCCGATGCCGTCACCCGCCGCCCCCCCGTCCCCGAGCGCAGCCGCTCCCTGACGCTCCCCCGCCCGCTCACGAGACAGTCCCGCACGCCCGATGTTCGTCGATCCCATCTCCTTCGGCCCCACGATCCGGCTCGTCCCCCATAGCGGCGTGCAGTTCGTGGAATACGCCTTCCACATCGATGCGGTCGGCCGCCTCTCCCGCCGCTTCGTCGAGCGCGCGGTCGCGGACGCGCCCCGGCCGGACGGGCGCCGGACCTACCGCCTGCTGCCGACCTGGAACGAGGACGATCCGGGCGGCGACGAGATCGAGAGCGCGCAAGGAGAGGACCGGGAATACGCGATCGGCGAGCGCGCCGCCCTCGAGATGTTCCTGGAGAAATGGACCCCGGTGCCGATGCTGCGGGTCAAGGCCGGCATCGAGGGCGGCGAGGAGCTTGATCTCGGGCCGACCAACTGGGCGCGGGTGCGGATCGTCGAGGTCGCCGACCGGGCGCCCGACAGCCCGATCAGCCACCGGATCGTCTTCGCCTTCGACACCGAGCTCATGGAGCGCCGCCCGAACCGGCCCTACACCGCGCCCTGTCTGGAGGATGCGGCGAACGAGCACGAGTTCCGCTTCGCCCACCGCTTCCGCGACATCGGCTGGTTCCTCGGCGCTGCCGGCGAGGACGAGGAGGCGCGCCGGCTCGCGGGCTTCCAGGACTGGGTGCCGTCCTGGCTCAACGAGCAGTTCCGCGAGTTCAAGGCGGCGCAGCGCCCCGACCGGCCGCTGCGCGACACCGACTTCCCCAACGCCCTCGAGCACTACGCCCGCTACCTCGTCTTCCTCGAATATCTCCAGCGGGCGGTGCGCCCGCGGGCGATCCGCCTCACCGACACGGTGACGGCCCAGCCGGCGATTCGCCCGGTCACGGTCGACCTCATCCTCGACATCGGCAACAGCCGTACCTGCGGCATCCTGATCGAGTCGCACCCGAACGAGGACCGGGTCGACCTGAACAACTCCTTCGTGCTGCAATTGCGCGACCTGTCCGAGCCGGAGCAGGTCTATACCGAGCCGTTCGAGAGCCACGTCGAGCTGTCCCATGCCCGGTTCGGGCGCGACCACCTCTCGCGGCTCTCGGCCCGGCCGCGGGCCTTCTTCTGGCCGAGCCCGGTGCGGGTCGGGCCCGAGGCGGGCCGGTTCCGGGAATTCGCCGAAGGCACCGAGGCGGTGGGCGGCCTGTCGAGCCCCAAGCGCTACCTCTGCGACGTGCGCCCGGTGAACCAGGAATGGCGCTTCCCCGACCGCGACTACGGAGCCGACGGGACGAGCCCGCTGATCGACCGGACGATCCGGCAATTCGTCAACCGGCGCGGCGACGTGATTGCCCAGCTCGACGCCGACAAGCGGCGCTACGGCATCCGGGTCCAGTCCGACGACCGGGTCGGCGCCTCGCGGCTCACCTTCTCGCGCTCGTCGTTCTTCACCTTCATGGTCGCCGAGGTGGTCTGCCACGCACTCTCGACGATCAACAATGCCGGGGTGCGCGAGCGCCGCCGCACCAAGGACGCGCCGCGCAAGCTGCGCCGCATCATCCTGACCCTGCCTCCCGCCATGCCGGTGCAGGAGCAGCGCCTGCTGCGCTCCCGGGCGGAAGGGGCAGTGACGCTGATCTGGCAGTTGATGGGTTGGGCCGACAATCCGCCGCCGGGGCTCACCCAGCCCGAGGTCCACGTCTCCTGGGACGAGGCGAGCTGCGTCCAGTTCGTCTACCTCTACGGCGAGATCACCCAGAAGCTCGGCGGCGCGGTGGACGGGTTCCTGCGCCTCGCCGGACGGCCGCGGCCCTTCGCGGAGCCCGACGCCCTGCCGGACCCGGCGGCGCGGCCGGAGCCCTCCTTGCGCATCGCCAGCATCGATGTCGGCGGCGGCACCACCGACCTGATGGTCACGACCTACTACGCGGAGGGCAACCGGGCGATCAAACCGGTGCAGAATTTCCGCGAGGGCTTCCGGATCGCCGGCGACGACATCCTCAAGCGGGTGATCGAGCGCCTGGTCCTGCCGACGATCGAGGCGGCCCTGCGGGCGGCCGGTCACCCGGATCCGCACGCCCTGCTGCTCGAGCGCTTCGGCGGCGACCGGGCCAACATGGCCGAGCAGGAGAAGCACCTGCGGCGCCAGTTCGTCTCGCGGGTGCTAGAGCCGATCGGACTGCGCATCCTCGGCGACGTCGAGGCCGGCGACGAGACGGTGGCGCGCCCCTTCGCCGAGTTCTTCCCCGAGCGCGGCCGGGCTTTGCGCCGCGCCCTTCCGCAGCAGCGCCTGCTCGACTTCCTCGAACGCCCGGCGCGCGCGGGCGGCGCGGCGGAGTTTTCTCTCGCCGGGTGCGTGTTCGAGAGCCGGGCCGACATCGTCGCTTCCTGCGTGGTGTCGACCCTCGATCTCGTCCTCGACAACCTGTGCGAGGCGGTCCACGCCCTCGACGTCGACGTGGTGCTGCTCTCCGGCCGGCCGTCGCGGCTCCAGGCCTTCGTCGACCTGCTGGTCGACAAGCTGGCGGTCTCGCCCGACCGGATCGTGCCGCTGCACCAGTACCAGGCCGGCACCTGGTACCCGTTCCGCGAGCGCGACAACCGGCGCATCGGCGACCCGAAGACCACGACCGCGGTGGGCGGGATGCTGTGCGCCCTGGCGGAAGGGCAGCTCACCAACTTCACCCTGTTCACCCGCCGCCTCGGCCTGCGCTCGACCGCCCGCTACATCGGCGAATTGGAGCTGAGCGGGCAGCTGCGCGACGCCGGCCTCGCGTTCCGCGACGTTGACCTCGACGCCCCGGCATCGGCCCGGCGCGAGGGGCCGGTGATGCGCGCGAGCCTGCGCTACTACGCGCCGATGCGCCTCGGCTATCGGCAATTGCCGGTCGAGCGCTGGATCGCCACGCCGCTCTACCGGCTGCGGATGGCGGCCGGCCAGGAGGTGACCGGCCTGCGCCTGCCCCTCGAGATCACCCTGGAGCGCAGCGGCGACGGCCGCCCCGACGACGAGGGGCCCGACGCCCTGATGCGCTCCGAGTCGATGAAGGAAGAGTTCGAGATCACGGCCGCCCACGACGCGGACGGGATCGACGTGCGGCGCAGGGTCGAGCTGGTGCTCGATACCCTGGCGTCCGAGCAGGGATACTGGCTCGATACCGGTATCCTGGCCCTGGATTGAGCGTGACCATGGCAAGCGAGACATCATCGAGCGCAACCCTCGGCACCAGCGCTCTGACGGAGGCCTGCCGCAACACGGCGGGACTCGCCGCCGAGGCCGAACGCTGGCTCTGCGACGAGGCCAACGCCGCCACGGTCGGGCGCGAGCGCGCCGACCTCGTCCGGTACGTCCGCCGCGCCGCCCACCGGGCCGGCCGCCTCGGCAAAGCCGCCGCTCGGCCGATGTGCGCCGGGGTGTTCGGGCCAAGCCAGGCCGGCAAGTCCTACCTCGTCGAGGTGCTGGCCCGGCCCGAGGACGGGGCGTTGCGTGCCCGCTTCGACGGGCATGCGCCGGTGGATTTCCTGGCCGAGATCAACCCGATCGGCGAGAAGGAGGCGACCGGGCTCGTCACGCGCTTCACGGCGGGGACCCGTGGCGGGAACACCCCGCCCGGGGCGCCGGTCCGCCTGCGGGTCCTGAGCGAGGTCGATCTCGTCAAGGTCCTGTGCAACACCTATCTGCACGACGGCGACGCGACCAAGGAGGCGGCCCCGCGCCCCGACGATCTCGCCGCGCTCACCGAGAGCCTCAAGGCGCAGGCCCGCCCGGGCGCGTCGCGCCTGACCGACGTCGAGATCGACGACCTCCGCGACTACGCCCGCGACCAGGCCCGCGGCACCCGCGCCCTCGACGATCTCGGCCGCTACTGGGACGAGGCGCGCACCCTCGCCGGCGGGCTCGACATCGCCGGCCGCGCCCGGCTCTTTGCCCCGCTCTGGGGCAGCCACACCGCCTTCACCGACCTCTACCGCCGGCTCACGGAGGCGCTCGAACGCCTCGGCCATCCGGAGGAGATCTTCGCGCCGCTCACCGCCCTGGTGCCCCGCGAGGGCAGCATCCTCGACGTCGCGACGCTCGCGGGCCTCGGCACCGGTTCCGGCGACGCGCTCACCGTGCAGGGGGCCCATGGCACAGGCGTCGCCCTGCCCCGGGCGGTCGTGGCGGCGATCACCGCTGAACTGACCATCGCCATCGCCGACGCACCGCGCCCGTTCCTGCACGAGGCCGACCTCCTCGACTTTCCCGGGGCGCGCAGCCGCCAGAAGGTCGACCTCGCGCAGTTCCTCGCAGGCCAGCCCGACGCGCTGAAGGAGACCTTCCTGCGCGGCAAGGTCGCCTACCTGTTCGACCGCTACGTCGCCGAGCAGGAATTGACCGCGATGCTGCTCTGCGTGCGGCCCTCCAACCAGGAGGTCGTGACCCTGCCCGACCTCGTCGAGCGCTGGATCGCGCTCACCCACGGGCCGACCCCGGAGGCGCGGGCCGAGCTCCCGAACCTGCTGTTCCTGGTCCTGACCTGGTTCGACAGCCACTTCGTCGACAAGGCCGGCGATGCCGGCCAGGAGGCGGGCCTGCGCTTCCGTAACCGGATCGAGGCCTCGCTCACCGGCTTCTTCGGCAAGGCCCATGCCTGGCCCCGGCAATGGACGCCGGGTGCGCCGTTCCGCAACGCCTACTGGTTCCGCAACCCGAACTACCCGGCTGAATCGGTGATCCGCTACGACGGGCGGCGCGAGGTCGCGTTCCTGCCCGAGAAGCAGGCCCGCATCGCCGAGTTGCGCGACGGCTTCGCCGCCCTGCCGGAGGCGAGCGACCATTTCGCCGATCCGGTCCGGGCCTTCGACGAGGCGCTTCGCCTCAACGACGGCGGCGTCGGCTACCTCGTCGAGAACCTGTCGCGGGTCTGCCGGCCGGCGCTCAAGGCGCAGCAGATCGCCTCGCGGCTCGAGGCGCTGCGGGCCGAACTGCGCGAGCGGCTCGCCCGCTTGCACGTCGCCCTCGACGTCGAGGCGCGGCTGGCCGAGCGACGCGAGGCGGCGGGCCAGGTCTTCGATGCCCTCGATGGCGTGGTGGCGGCGGGCCGGTTCGGCTCGCTCCTGCGGGCGCTCACCATCGACGTCGCCACCCTCACCGACGCCCTGCAGGGGGCGGATGCGCTGGCGCCCGAGGCGGCCGCACCGGTCGCCGCCCCGCGCATCGCCCGCCCCGGCGCGATCACCCGGCCGGGGGCGGTGCCGGCACGCGCCGCACCCCCGGCCCCCGCCATTGACCGGGAGCGGTCCCTGGCGCGGGCGGCGATCGCCGCCTGGACCGGGCATCTGCGCCGGACGATCGAGGCCGAGGCTTTCATGCGCCGCTTCGCCGTGCCGGCGAGCGCGATGGAGGTCTTGGTCGGCGAACTTGTCACGCTCGCCCGCCGCGCCGATTCCGAGGGGGCCATCGCGGCCGATCTCAGGGCGCTGGCGACGGTGGAGCGGGCGGAGCAATCCTCGATCAAGCTGGCGCTGATCGCCGCCACCCGCCTCAACCGGCTCTCCGGCGATCTTGGCTTCGACTTGGTGCCGCCGGCCGGCGAGCGCCCGGCGATCGAGGACGAGGCCGGCACGCGGACCGCCTTCGCGCCCCGCCCGGTCGCCTACGACGCCCGGGCGATCGCCCGGGACCCGGCGAGCTTCGCCCATACCTACGCGACCGACTGGTTCCACGGCTTCTACCGCGTCGTCGAGGACAACGCGATGAGCGCGTCGGGCGTCACCGTCGACCTCGCCCAGAACGCCCGCATCGGGGCGATCCTGGCGGGCTTGGTAGCCCGCGAAGGCCTGCACTCCCACTCCCCGACTCACGGCAACCCACGCGCATGACGATCCGCATCACCGAGGACGAGACTGAGGACGGCGGCTACGCGCTGATCGAACTCGGGCGCCCCTTGCGCACGCCGCTGCTCTCGTTCCGCCGCCAGGACGTCGAGCCGCGCCACCTCGGCGCGGAGGGCTGGCAGCCGGAGGTCGCCTGGCTCGCGCCGCTCTCGGTCACCGAGCGCGACGGGGGTGCGGTCGCGCGCTTCGGACCGAACGTCGTCGGCCGCATCGAGGAACTGGTCCCGATCGAGATCGTGGCACAGGACGGCACCTCGTTCGGCATCGTCTCCTGGCCATTCATCACGCCTGCGCCCACCGGCGGGGGCATCCTCGCCGCCCCGCCCACCCTGAAGCCGGATCCGATCACGGTCGAGGTGGCGGATCCTGGTCCTCTCTCGATTGGGGAGCCGACGCAGCCGGAACCTGGGCCTGAGCCAGAGCCTACCCCGCCCCGCGAGCCTCGCACCCCTCCCGATGGCTTGTCCGTGGCCCAGCCGCGCCGTCGGATCTGGCCGATGATCGCGCTGCCGCTGGTCGTCCTCGCGGCGATCGGCGGGGCCTACGCTACCCGGGACGAGCTGTCGACCTGGCTCGGCCCCCGCGTCCCGGAGACGGCTGCGCCGCCCGCGATCACCGCCGCTCCCGCTCCGGAAGCGCCGCGCCTCTCCGCCGCCGATCTGCGCCAGCGCCATGCCCGCCTGATCGAGGAGCGGGCGGCGCCGGCCGCCTTCGTGGCTTTGGGCGAGACCGCCCTCGCCTCCCGGCAGGGCGCCGCCGCCTTCCGGGCCTTCGAGGAGGCCGACCCGGCCGCCAGCGCCGACGCGGCCTGGCAGCTCGGGCGCTTCTACGATCCCGGCACCACCGACGGTCCCTATCGCGACGCGGCCCGGCCCGACACCGCGCGGGCGGCCTACTATTACGCCCTGTGGCGCAGCCGCTCGCCCCGCCACACCGACGCCCTGCGCGGGCTGTGCGAGGCCCATGCCGGCCGCGACGACCGCCTGCGGGCGTTCTGCCGCCCATGATGCCTCTCGTGGCGCGCCGCGCTCCCCTTCTTCCGATCGGCTTCCCGATGCACGCCGCCCCCCTGCACCCGCTGCCACCGGCCCTCCGGGTCCGGCAGCTTGCCACCGCGCTCGCCCTCGTCCTCTGCGGGCTCGTCCCGTCCCTCCTGCCCGTCGCCGGGGCCGAGGCGGCGGCGCCCGGGCTCGCGCTCCAGCAACAGGCCGTGCGCAGCAGCGCCGTGACCGTTCCGCGCGTCGCCCTGCTGATCGTGTCCCAGCCGGCCGCATCCGGGGCCCGGACCGCCCTCGCCCATGCGGACGAGGAGGCCTACCGCAAGCGCCTGCGCGATCTCGGCTTCGAGGTTTGGACGATCGGCGCCGCCGACCGCCCGCTCCTCGACCGCGCCCTGCGCGACGCCGCCGGCCGCCTGCCGGAGGAGGCGCAGGTGGCGGTGTTCGTGCTGGGTCCGAGCCTCGGCGGGGCCGACGACCTCTACCTCGTGCCGGCGGACGCGCCCGCCGACGCCGCTCAGCGTCCGGAGATGCTGGAGGCCGAGGGTCTGCGTCTGAGCGACCTCCTGCGCCGCATCGCGCGGCGGCGCCCGCGCGACCTCGTGGCGGTGGTCGACGAGTGCCAGCCGGCGCCCGGCGGGCGCTGCGACCTCGACGCGGCGGCGGGCCCGTCGGGCGCCAGCCTTATCGGGGCCGAGCGGGCGGCGCGGCGGGGAGGATCCGGTACCCCGCTCGCCGGGCGCGCCTCCCTGCGCGAGCCGATGCTCGCTGCGATGGCGCAGGAGGGCGAGACCTTCCTGCAATCCTACGCCACCTTGCGCCGGGGGCTCGCCGACAGCGACCTCGAGCCGCGGGCGAGCGGCACGCTCTCGACCTCGTTCGCCTTCCTGCCACAGGGCTTCTTCTCCGGCCTGCGCACCGACTGCAACCGCATCGACCCGAACGCCGAGCCGACCTCGCTGCGCGGCCAGAACCTCGACCCGGCCTTGCGCGCCTGCGAGGCGATGGTGGCGACTTACCCCTACGCCCGCACCTTCGAGGACCGGCTCCAGGCGGGCCGCGAGCAGCGCGCCTACCAGCGCGCCACCGCCTCCTGCGAGGACGGCGCTGCGATCGCGGCCTACGCCGCCGCCTACCCGGCCGGCCGCTTCCGTCCCCTGGTCGACACGTTCGGACTCGATTGCGGCCGCGCCCGCGAGCGGCAGGACGAGGCGCGCCGGCGCCAGGAGGACGAGGCGCGCCGCCGCCAGGACGAGGAGCGGAGCCGCCAGGACGAGGCGCGGCGGCGCCAGGAGGAACTCGAGCGGCAGATGGCCGAGGCGCGGCGCGTCCAGGAGGAGCAGCGCCGGCGCGACGAGGAGCGGCGCCAGCAGGCCGCCCAGCAGCGCACCACCATCGGTAGCAACGCGGGCTGGACGCTGAACTACTCGACCGCGCTCCTTGAGGTCTCGCCGCTGATGAACGACCAGTACGACCCGCAGAAGGAGAGCTACACGACGATCTGGTACTCGCGCCAGCACGGCCAACAGGTGATGATGTACGTCCAGGTCAGCCCCAACCAGCGCTGCGGCAGCGCCCAGCAGTTCATCACCGAGCAGATCCGGCCCCGCCGCGGCCAAGTCACCCGGGCGCAGGAGGTGACCTCGGCGCCCCTGCGCACCGGCTTCGTCCTCGAGGGACGCGGCACGGCGATCGCGCAGGGCAATTTCGACGACCGCAGCTTCTACGATTTCGCCTCGGTACGGCGCGACGACCGCAGCACGATCACCAATGTCGGGGGACGCTTCCCCGCCGAGTACGGCGAGCTGTACCGGGCCGAGCTGCTGCGCATGATGAACTCAATGCAGCTGCCCAACCGTGACATCTTTGCCAATCGCTGCGGCTGAGGCGCTGGAGGAACGAACGATGCGCGGAGCCTCGCCTCTGATGATCGTCGGCCTCGCGGCCTGCTCAATCCTCGCCGCAACCGTCGGCGCCCGGGCGGACGCTGCCCAGGATTGCCGGACCGGGATCCCGGACGCGCGAGTCGGTGGCTGCAGCCGCCTGCTCGCCGAAGCCCGCACGGCGCGTCAGCGGGCGATCGCCCTCGACGGGCGCTGCTGGGCTCACATCGACCGCACCGCCTTCGCGGAAGCTGTGCGCGACTGCGACGCCGCGATTCGCGCCGACGATCGATACCCTTACGCCTTCCACAACCGAGGTGTGGCCTATGCGGGCCTGCAGAATCCGAGCGCCGCGATCGTCGACTTCAACCGGGCCCTCACGATGCGACCGAACTTCTTCAATACCTTCCTCAATCGGGCGAAGGCCTACGTGGCTCTGGGCAACACCCAGGCGGCGATGCGGGACTACGAGGAGGTGTTGCGCCTGAAGCCGGAGAACGAGGAAGCACGCTCGGCTCTAGCCCTGCTGCGCGGAGGTGCGCTTATGCCGTCGCCGGTGAACGCCGCCAACTCACTCTGCGGTACCCCCGGATGTACCTGAACCAGATATTAGTCGCGATTGATTGAATAAGAAGAGATATATTTTCTCAAATTTCGACTCAGATCAGATTTGCATGCTAAGACTATACTTGACGCTGCTCGTTCATTCGGGATGAGGTATCGCGACCCGGTTCTGTCTAGCACTGCCTGGGCACTTTGAGGTGGTTTTGTGCGTTGCCCTGCTAGCTGGATCAGCAGGAGGCGGCCATGAGCGAGGATCGTGTCGACGCAGTAGACCTGGACGCGTGGCTGGCGCCGTTCCTGACCGCGATGGGCCGCAAGACGCCGCGGCACTGGGCGCCGCTCTACCTGCGCGGCCTGCTCAAGCCGGGTGATCGCAAGAGCCTGCAGCCGATCGCCGAGCGCCTGGGGCTCCCCGGGCATGACCAACTCCAACACTTCATCGCCTGCACGGCCTGGGACGATGCTCCGCTCTGGACCGAACTGGCCCGCCAAGCGGACCAGATGCTAGGCGGACCCGATGCGCTCCTGGTGATCGACGACACCGCCCTGCCCAAACAGGTGGGGATTGAGATTGCCCCGTTTCTGTGGTTCTTGCTCACTTTGCGTGGATCAGGCGGCCAGAACCATGCGGCGCTTCAGAAGATCGAAGCCTGCCCGTCCGTAGCACTGGCGCTTGATGAGCTTGAGACGGTTGACCTGGCCTTCAGCCTGGCCGCTACTCCAGGGCTCCTCCAGAGCAGCCCGAACGGCCGCGATGTCCGCCTCTAATCCTGAGGCGAACATCGCAACCGCAGAAGCCTCACAGGTCCGGGCCTTCGTGATCCAAGCCTCGATGTCTGCAGCGGCGTCCTGATCATCGGCCAAGGGCTTGCCCTTCCCGGCGGCGCGCACGAGTGCGGTGAAGCGGCGGGCCAGTTCCGTGACGGCCCGCGCGGTGTCGTCCTGCTCGACGCGGCTCACCACAGCCGCTTCGCTCTCATCCAACACCGAGGTCGGCTGCACGAGCAGCCACGCCAGCTGCCGTGCTGGCGGCAACAGGGCTTCCGATCCAGGCGGCTCCGAAGCGGAAGCCTTGGCACTGCGGGCCTTGCGGCCTGATCGGACCGGCCTCGTTCGGCGCTCGGCGACGAAAGGATGCACCTGCCGGTTCGTCCCCGGGTAGCCCCGTTCCCGGATCTCACGCCACGGGGCCATCGCGTTCTCGCAGCCCTCGTCGATCCGTCCCGCCAAGTATGCGACGTGCGGATCAAGCAGGCTCGGCCCGGCACCGTGAGGCAACCGCGCCGGGAACGCTTCGGCGCTGGCATACTTGCGTACCGTCGCACGAGCCAGCCCCAGGGCACGGGCGATCGCGAGCAGGGGCTCCCCGCCGGCGTGCCGACGGCGGACCTCGTCGTAGACAACCTGCCATCGCATCCGGCTCTGTGCCCCCGCTTCCAACTCCGTCCTAGAGCGGACAAAGGCGCGGTTGCGCCGGGCGGGACGAGCGGTCGAGCCAGGGAGGAGCGGCAGGCTGCGCAACCGGGCATGGGCACCGTGGAGCCAGCGTTCGACGGCCTGCCGCATGTTGGTGAGCAGGTGCCAGCGATCGGCGACCTGTTGCGCCTGGGGAGCGCCGAGGCTTGCGCCTCGGGCGTACTCGGTCGAGCGATCCCGGGCGACGAGTTCGACGCCGGAGTGCCGTTCGAGCCAGCCGGCCACCGTGGGTGCCGTGCGATCCGGGAGGAGATCGATGACGCGGTGACGGTCGAGGTCGACGACGATCGTGCCGTAACGGCTGCCCTTCCGGATCGCCCAATCGTCGATGCCGACCCGGATAGGAGCCGGCGTGTCGGGCATCGGCATGCGGGTGACGAGCCGCAGCACGGTCGCGCGGCTTGCCGGCATGTGGAGGTGCGCGAGAAGACGCGCGCCGCCTGCACCGCCGCAGGCGAGGCCGAACCTGGCCTGCGCCTCGCCAAGCCGCCGCGTACGCCGGGCGTGCGGTGCGAGGAGGTCCGTAAGGCGTCTCCGCGAAGGTGCGGCGTCGGCAGGTCGGGTTGAGGCAGTAGAACCGCCGCACCTCGATGCGGAGCCTGGTCTGCGATGTTGACAGCGGCAGATCGGAGGGATGGCGGTGGTAGCGGCTATGGACGGACCGGCTCGCATGCCCGCACGCTGGGCAGCAGCCTGTGGCTGCGTCCAGTCGCACCGGGACGACGAGGTGATCGTCGTGTCGTTCGACGAGATGCGCAACGCGGCACTCGGGGATGGCGAAGGGAATGTTCATGCCTCCCACGATGGGGAGGGCGGATCAGACCATCATCGGCCCGAGGCGATCCACCACCATCCACGCAAAGTGAGCAAGAACCACAGAAAACGGGGCAATCCCAGGATCACCGCACACTACCGAGCAACGACCGGGATCGCAGGGGACAGCTCGGACCGACGCTGTCGCGTCCGCCCTCCCCCACTGCCAAGTCAGCCCTATCTGACCTGGTCACGACTCACAGTCTGCGCGCGCGATTGTTTCGACCTGCCTTTGGTTCCTCCACGCCTGGGTCTGCCGAGAAGCTTGTGTGAGGCTTGCATGGGACTCGACTCTTGTCCCGAATCGGTCTCATCTCGCCGCTAGCGGTGGTATGGCGTGATCTGCCGATTAACCGCTAGCGAGAAGGGTCATGAACCAGCACATCCTCGTGGATGGCGCCGAAGCGCAGTCCAATCAGATCGCGGCGAGCCACGCTCGGCTCCTGGGTGGCAAGCTGCAAGATCTCGCGGTTGGTTTCTATCCCCCAACGGCCGAAAAGACCCTGCGGCGGTTCTCGGCGGGTGAGACGGCTCGTCTCCTCGGCATCACCGAGGTGCGTCTTCGCCAACTCCCCTTCGACCGGATCACGCCAGATCTGGAGATCGGGCCGGCGGGACGTCGCTATTTCACACTCGCCGAAATCCACGCGGTCCGTCGACACCTGCACGAGATCGACAGGCTCGGACGGGGCTACATTCCCCATCGCGACCCCGAGAAGGGCGAGCACCTTCAGGTCATCGCTCTGACGAATTTCAAGGGCGGCTCGGCCAAGACGACGCATACGGCCGGGCTGGCGCATTACCTGGCTCTTCATGGTTACCGTGTGCTCGCGATCGACGCGGATCCGCAGGCCAGCCTGTCCACGTTGCTCGGCGTCCGTCCGGATGAGAGCGGACCGACGATCTACGACGCCGTCCGCTACGGCGAGGGCCAGCGCCCGATGCGTGAGGTGATCCGCAAGACCTACTTCACCGGGCTCGACGTTGCCGCGGCGAATCTCGAGCTGGAGGAGTTCGAGTTCTACGCGCCGCTCATGTCGAGCCCCGAGCGACGCAAGTCGGGTGGCCCTCCCTTCTTCGCCCGGCTTCCCGTCGCGATCGAGAGCGTTGCCGCGGATTACGACGTGGTGGTGATCGATTGCCCGCCGCGGCTCGGCTATTTCGCGATCTCGGCCCTCTGCGCCGCCACGGCGACCCTGATCACCGTTCATCCGCAGATGATCGACCTGGCGTCCATGCGCCAGTTCCTCACGATGATGAGCGATCTGATGGAGACAGTTCAGGAGGAGGGCGCTCCGCCCCCGGCCCAGGACTGGTTCCGCTACCTCATCACCCGATACGATCCGCAGAGCGTGCCGCAGACCTCGGTCGTCGGAATGCTCCAGGATCTGTTCGGGAGCTACGTGCTGCCCAAGGCGATGCTCCAGACGCCGGCGGTGTCGACATCGGGGCTCGTCGGTCAGACGATCTACGAGACGCCCCTCGGAAAGGACCGCAGCGACGAGGTGAGCCGTGCCACCTATCGACGGGCGCTCGATGCATTCGACGACGTCAATCGGGAGATCGAAACGCTGATCCGCAATGCGTGGGGGCGGGCATGAGCAAGAGCATCCGCCATCTGATGGCCCGACCCGCATCGGAACTCGTGAAAGTTCCTGCATCGTCAACGGAATCAACGACTTCACCCCCCTTACCAACTGGTAATCCCCCCTCCCCTCGCCGCACCGGCGCCGCCCGCTCGTTCGGCGCTGCGTGGCAGGCTCAGGAACAGGCGCGGGCTGCCGCCGATGCTGAGCGCGACGGCAGCGTGGTCGAGCTCGATCCGGCGCTCTGCGACCCCTCCGCGATCGCGGATCGGGTTCCCGATACGACCGACGCAGCGTTCGACGCTTTCGTCGAGCGGATTCGCGAAGAGGGCCAGCGCAGCCCTGCCCTCGTGCGCCCGAAGCCCGGCGAGCCGGGCCGCTACGAGATCGCCTATGGTCGCCGCCGGCACCGGGCGGCGCGGATACTCGGGCGCCCGCTGCGCGCCCTCGTGCGCCCGCTGAGCGACACCGAGCTCGTCATCGCCCAGGGGTCGGAGAACCTCGCGCGGGCCGATCTGAGCTATATCGAGCGGGCCCACTTCGCCCGGAACATGGTGCAGGCGGGTGTCACGCGAGACGTCATCGCGAAGGCGATGGGCATGCAGGCGACCCATCTCTCAAGCCTGCTGACCGTCGCCGAAGCGATTCCCGCTTCGGTGCTCGCGACGATCGGGCCGGCGCCCAAGATTGGCCGGCCGAACTGGCTCACCCTGGCCGACCGGATCAAATCCGCTACGCCCGAGCAGATCGATGCCGCCCTCGCCTCCCCGGACCTGTCCGGCAAGACGTCGAACGAGCGCTTCGCCGTGGTGCTGGCCGGTCTCACCGTGGCACCTAAGGCGGCGACAAGGCCGAGGGCCGAGACGTTGAAGGATGCCAAAGGCCTGAAATTCGCTCGTGTCGAGCGCAGCACGTCGGGCGTGCGCGTGACGACCGACGAGAAGAGCGAGCCCGGCTTCGGCGACTATCTGGCCGAGCGGCTGCCCGAGATCCTTGCCGCCTACCGGGCGAGCAAAGCGTAACCAACTCCGCCACCCCGAACTAAAAGGAGACGAGGACACCGCAAAAGAAAGGGCCCACCGAACCGAAGTCCGGAAGTCCCTCTCTGTCTCTCGCAAATTCAGAGAATCACTTCTCCCGGCACATCGCAAGGCTGAACAGCGCCATCCGCGAATTATTCGTGGCGGCGAACGCTCTATCTTTGCCCGGTGCTCGACCACCGCATGCTCCACATCACGACGCCCTTCGGCGGCGACCGTTGACGGTTGCGCAAATGAAGGCGCACGCGAAGGCGAACGGCTGCCTGCGCGAAACCAAGGTCGAGAAATGGGCCGTGCTCCGCGACATCACCGAGGCCCGTGCTCAACTCGACCTCTCCGCGCCCAACCTGGTTGTCCTCGACGCGGTCGCGACCTTCCTGCCCGAGAGAGCGCTGCAGATGGGAGACAGGCCGGCTCTCGTCGTATCTCCCTCCAACCGTTCCCTCGTCGTCCGAACCAGAGGGATAGGAGAGGCAACCATCCGTCGACATCTCGCCGCCTAGTCGACGCCGGCATCATCATCCGCTGGGATAGCCCGAACGGTAAGCGCTAGTGCCGCCGCGGCCCGGCTGGGACGATCACGCAAGCCCACGGCTTCGATCTGTCCCCGCTCGTCGCCCGCGCAGCGGAGTTCGCGAGCCTCGAAGAAGTCGTACGGGCCGATGCCCTCGCCTGTCGCATCGCCCGCGAGCGGGTCACGCTGCTTCGGCGGGATTGCGTGAAGCTCATCGTGGCCCTCGAAGAGGCCGGGTATGCTGTTGGGGCAGGCCCATCGGTCAGAGCCCGTTACAGCGCCGCAATCTGCGCCCTGCCCCGCTCCCCGTTTCGGGCCGATCTGACCGCCGTCGGCGACGTGCTCGCGGGTTTGGTGAGCGATGTGGGCAAGCTGTTGTTCGCGCATCAAGAATTGGTGGAATCAAGCGGTAGTGCCGATCAGGATGAGCGGCACATACAGAATTCAGGTGCAGAGTCTTTTGGTTATGAAGGGGCATCCGGTGTGGAGAGGAAGGTTGCCTCAAAGCTCGAACCGCAAACGAAACCGTTGATCGCAATCGACAGCACCGGCAACGGAGGCCAACGACCCGACCTCCCGGTTCGAAACATCTAGCCTCTCGGTCTCATCCTCAGCTCGACTTTGGCCATTCATGCCGCGTTGCAGAGGGCGTAGGCCCAGGGCGGGGGTAGAGCGAAGCGAGGTTTTGTTCGGTGGCGTCGGCGCCGGGATGTTGCCAAAGCCCGCTCGCGCCAGAGCGCGCGGCGCACGCCGGCTAGCGCATCCGAGAAGGTGGGTTGCGCTATTGGGTACCAGGCTGCCAGCGCCTTCTCGCGGCGCTCGCGCGCTGGCAGCCGCGCGGCCAGCAGGGTGACGATCGAGAACAAGGCGAGCAGGCAGGGCGTGGTGCGGGCGATGGCCTTGTCCGACCACTGGCGCTGGGTCTCGACGCCGAGGTGGGTGCGGGTCTCCTGGAACGTCACCTCGACGCTCCAGCGTCGTACGAACCAGGTTAGGATCTGCTCGGGATCGCGGGAGAGGTCGGTGCACAGCAGCGCCTGAGGCGCGAAGCGGTCGTCGGGATCGCGCACCAGGACCCAGTGGATCGGCACCACCGGCAGGCCGGCATGGCGCCACACCGCCGTCGCGGAGGCGACCTCGAGCACGCGCTCGCCGACCCCGTACCAGCCCGGCACCGTGCGCCGATGCCAGTCGGTCTCCTCGGCCATGAGGACCTGCGCCAGGGTCGGGCGCCGCGCTCCTTTGGTGCGGGGACGCCCAATCGTGCCGGGCCGGCGGGGCGGGGCCGGATCGTAGAGTGCCGCGTTCAAGGCGCAAGCGGGTGATGACGCTCACGCCGCCGCAGCTCAGAGCGTCGAGGAAGGCGAGCGCCGCAAAGCCGCTGTCGGCCACCAGCACGAGGTCGCGCCCCGGCAGCCAGCGGCGGGTCTGGAGGACGAGTTGGCGCCCGACCGCGAGCAGGGGCTTGTGCCGGCGGCCCTGCTCGCGGCAGGCGCGCTCGGAGGGGACGAGGGCGGTGAGGAACGGTAGCGCCCAGACCCGTCCTGCCCAGGGGATGGGCGCCAGCAGCATCAGGCTGAGCCAACGAAGGCCGCTTGTCTTGACGAAGTGGCTGTCGGAGGAGCGCACCGGATCGCGGTAGATGCCGCGGGCTCCGATGCACTTGCCCCAGCGCCGCTCGATCGTGTCGTCGAGGCCCAGTACCACGGGTCCGCGCGGCGCGAATGCCGCGACCAAGTGCCCAAGCAGGATGCGGGCGCCGGCTCGAGGCGACCATGCAGCGCGGTTGAGGACGCGATGGAAGTTGACGAAGCGGCGCTCGTTAGCGCGGCCCATGATGCGCAGCAGGCTGGCGACCGTACGCCGACCTGGGGCCAGAATGGCGCCGACAAGCAGGATCCGGGCGTGGCACCAGGAGCGGTGGACGAAGAGCGGCGCAAAGGCCAGGATGAGCCCGGCGAAGCGGGCGGGCAGGCCGGGCATGGCGGTGTCTCTTGGTCGAAACAGCGCCAGCCTACCCGTCACGTCCGCTTCGTCACCCCATCCAGACCGCTCCCGACACATCGCCAAAAATGGCCAAAGTCGAGCTTAGCGCACCTCACAAAACTCCCGCCGCGCTGTTGCTGCCACAGACAGCCGCGACGGTGACCGGGAGTTTTGTGAGAGACACTCAGATCGGGCTTGCTGCGGTCGTCACCGGTGCGGCCAGTCGGTCCATAGGATCGGACGGTGGATGCCCGGAGGGGAATACCAGCTGGTAAGGGGGCGAAGTCATTGATTTCGTTGAGTCGACGAATTCTCGTCGCCCCGAACCTTGTTTGCCAATCGGGGTAGCACCTGGCCCTTACACCTGTGCAGACATAGATTCGGACGGCACTCGCCAGCGTCAAGGTGCGCTGCGGTTTCTCACGCAGGCAGTCCACCGTTATGACCCAGACGCCGACACGGCCGCACGGGGCGGCGATGCCGCTGGGCACTCACCCGTGAACCTTCGCGCTCTCCGGGCGGCCAGCGGGGAGTGAACGCTGAACCCGGACTCACCATCATGCCGTGGCACTGGCGCCTGCCGTGGGTGTCGATCGCTACCAGCAGCAAGTCGAGCAGACCGCAGCCGATCTTCGCCAGAGCGGGTACCGGAGGGGGAGGGGGGATGTGACGATCTTCGCTCACGCCGCCAGGTAGGGCAGTCGAGGTCGGCACCGAGCGGCTGCAGGGTGCTCCTGCCTGTGCCGAGGCGGGCGAGGCGCTTGACGGTCTTGGCGTTTCCGCCGGCGAGGGCACGACATCGCGCTTCCGCGCGAGACGCGAGTCCGAGAGGATATCTTGCATCGTGGGCGTGGGCTGCGGCCAGGAGCCGCTCGACGCAGGTATCCTGGATATTCTCGACGCTAACCTCGCGATCGACCCTCAGGAGTTCCTGAAGCGAATGTCCGAAGCGCGATAGCGGATCAGGGTCCTAAGTGTCGGTCGTGCCGGGTACGTAAGCGGCTGAATGCCGTCTGGCGTTGGCCCGGACCGGCGGGGGCGAGAGGGGAGGGGGCACCGATGCCGCGAGAGGATCTGATCGATCTAGCATCGCGGCTGGTGCGGACCGGAAGCTCAGCTCGATCCGGACGGTCTCCACGTAAACGCCAAGCGTGAGCCCCGCCTCGACCCGGAACAGGTGCGCGACATGCAGGGGGTTCATCCGGGCTCGCTCGGCTTGGCCTATGGCGAGTATTCCGACACCGGACGCGAGGCGGTCGTCTCGGTATATCGCCGCACGCCGGTCTTCGAAGAGGACGTCATCCAGGCGTGCAGCGTCATCCGCGCTTCCCGCTGACCCCAACGTCACTCGTGTGCCGGGTTGCGGATGCGGGGGGACACGCCTGATCCACTCGCCGAACGTCAGCATCCGGAGACCGCCTCTGTCGCTCCGCGTACGCCCGGCGCAGGCAGGAGCGAGCCAGCCCGTCGCGGCGACCTCGGCGTCGCATCATCGCCGAGCAGAAGACTTCCGCGATGAGCGTCAGTCATCCCCGACGATGTCGGCAACGCCTCGACTGGCGCGGAACAGGACCTCGCGAAGCCAGCTATGGGCCGGATCCTGGGTCCACCGTTCGTGCCAGACCATCTGCACGGTCATCGGACGCGGGTTCCAGGGTGGCGTGGATGCGCGCGCCACGCCGGCTGCCTCGAAGGCTCGCGCCAGCGAGGCCGGGACGATCGCCACGCGGCGCGACTGCGCGATGAGGCTCGGCACCGCCAGGAAATGCGGCTGGAGGACAGAGAGGCGAGGCACCAGGCCCGCCGACTTGAACGCCTGGTTGAGGGCATCGCGATCGAACATCTCGGTCTGCCGCGTCAGGCCGCGCTCCGAGAGGTGTCCGTCCGGCACGCCGTCCTCGCTCCCGCCGACGGTGACGACCACCAGCGGATCGCGGGCCAGCGTGCGGATGTCAATCGCGCCTCCCACGTCCGGATGATCGGGTGCGGTGACGAGGACGTCGCGGTCCTCGAACAGGGTCCGGGCGTGGAGGCGGTGCGGGATCTGCGAGAACAGGCCGACGGCGATGTCGATCTGGCCGAGATCGACCTGCATGGTCAGATCGATCCGCGTCGCGGGCCGGATCAGGATGGACGCCAGCGGCGCCTTCGTCTCGACGATCCCGACCAGGGAAGGGGCGACGACGGCCGTGACGTGATCGGTCGCGGCGAGCCGGAACTGCCGCGTCGAACTCATCGGGTCGAAGCATTGCGGGCCGATCGCACCCTCGATCGCCGTGAGTGCGTCGCGTACCTGTACGGCGATGGCCAGTGCCCGCGGGGTCGGCTCCATGCCCCGCACCGTCCGCACGAAGAGGTCGTCGCCGATCAGCGTCCGCAGGCGACGCAGGCCGTGGCTCACCGCCGACTGGCTCAAGCCCAGGGACTGGCCGGCCCGCGCGACGTGACGCTCGCGCATCACCGCGTCGAAGAGCCGGATCAGGTTCAGGTCGAGCCGGTTCAGGATGCTCGCCCGCGCCCCGGCATTCCTCGCCATGACCGCCCCCTCGTTCCGCGCGATGAATGCCAGTCATAATGAGATTGGCGAACTTGCACTTCCGCAAGAGTCACCCAGCCGGGCATCGTTCCTCATCCTCGAAGGGAACGTGCCATGCCGGTTGCGCTCGCCCATGCCCGACGCCTCCTCAAGGGGGGATCGCTGGCCCTAACGGGCCTCTGGCTCGCCCTCTCCCCGGCCGCCGCGCAGGGCGGGCCACCGGTGAAGATCGGTGTCCTCACCGACCTCTCGTCGCTCTACGCGGACAACGGCGGCAGCGGCTCGGTCGTCGCCGCGCGCATGGCGGTCGAGGATTTCGGTGGTCGTGTCCTCGGGCGCCCGATCGAGGTGGTCGCCGCCGACCACCAGAACAAGACGGATGTCGGCGCAGCCCTCGCGCGCCGCTGGCTCGATGCGGACGACGTCAAGGTCATCGTCGACGTACCGAACTCCGCCATCGCACTCGCGGTGCAGGACATCGCCCGCGAGCGCGGCCGGATCTTCCTGGCCTCGGGGGCGGCGACCTCGCGGCTCACCGGAGAGGCCTGCTCGCCCACCGGCATCCACTGGACCTACGACACCTATGCGCTTGCCCAAGGAACCGCGCGTGCGGTCACCCGACGCGGCGGGAAATCCTGGTACTTCGTCACGGCCGACTACGCGCTCGGCACGCAGCTCGAGGAGGACAGCCGGCGGGTGATCCAGGCGGCGGGCAGTCGCGTGCTCGGCTCGGTGCGCCATCCGATCGGCAGCCAGGACTTCTCCTCCTACCTCCTGCAGGCGCAAGGGTCGGGGGCGCAGGTCGTCGGGCTGGCCGATGCGGGCGGCGACCTCATCCTGGCGCTCAAGCAGGCGGCCGAGTTCGGGATCGTGCAATCGGGCCAGACCCTGGCCGGCCTGCTCGTCTTCATCGCCGACATCCACGGCCTCGGCCTGGCCGCGGCGCAAGGGTTGATCCTGAGCACCGCCTTCTACTGGGACCTGGACGACGAGACCCGGGCTTGGTCGCAGCTTTTCGTCGCGCGCACCAACAAGGTGCCGACGATGATCCATGCCGGCACCTACGGCGCGGTCACGCACTACCTCAAGGCGATGGCCGCCGCGAACACGGATGACGGCCCTACCGTCGCGGCGCAGATGCGCCGGATGCCGGTGAACGACTTCATGACCCGCGACGGCCGCATCCGCGAGGACGGGCGTCTCGTGCGCGACATCTACCTGATGCAGGTCAAGGCGCCGGCCGAGAGCAAGGGACGCTTCGACTACTACAAGCTCCTGGAGACGATCCCGGGCGAGGAGGCGTTCCGGCCGCTCTCGGCCGGCAACTGCCCTTTGGTCAAGCGGGGGTGAGCATGTCGGATCCCGACCTCGTCCAGGCTTTCGACGGCGTGATGAAGAACCGCTACGCCAACCGCTTCTTCACCGATCGGCCCGTTCCCCACGACACCGTCCACGCCATCCTAGAGGCCGCGCGCTACGCGCCGAGCGGCGCCAACACCCAGCCCTGGCGGGTCCACGCCCTGGCCGGCGCCGCGAAGGCCCGGATCTGCGCCGACATCCTGGCGACGCACGCGCGAGAGGCCGCGCAGCACGCCTCGGAGTACACCTACTACGCGCCGGACCTTCCCGACCGGTACCAGGATCGCAAGCAGGAATTCGGCCGGGTGTTCTACGGCGCGCTCGGCATCGCCCAGGACGACGCAGCCGGACGGGCGGCGCAGACCGCCAGGAACTATGAGTTCTTCGGCGCGTCGGTCGGCCTGATCGTGACGATCGACCGGCGCCTGGAGACAGGCAGCTGGATCGATCTCGGCATGTTCCTGCAGAACGTGATGCTGGCCGCCAAGGTGCGCGGGCTCGACACCTGCCCGCAGGAGACGCTGGCGAAGTACCACAGCGTGCTGCGCCGTCACCTTCCCATCGCCCCCGAGGACATCGTCGTGTGCGGCATGTCGCTCGGGTTCTGCGACACCGCGGCGGCTTCGCGCCGCGGCGTGATGGATCGCGCGCCGGTCGAGGCCTTCGCGAGCTTCCACGGTTTCGAGGCGCCCCCGGCGCGTGACACGGGAGAGTAAGATGGACGGACGCGAGCAGCTGATCGAGCGGAGCATCCCCTTCCTCGACGAGGTCAAGAACATGACCGCGGGCCCGGAGGTGGAGCGCTGGCTCAACGAGACCTACGGACCCGGCAGCGCCCTCTACGAGGACCTGTCTCGGCTCATCAAGCAGGGGGTCGAGGAGGGCTGGGCGGCCAACATCGAGGTCGGGGGGCGGCGCTACCGCCGCAGCCGGCTGTGCGACCCGACCGAGCGGACGCTGAACTTCAGCATCACCGCCGTCTACATGGACAGCCAGGACGGCCGAATGGTCATCGACGACCACGACGAGGAGCCCGGCGATGCGCAGGCGAGCTTTCGCGGCGATTACCACGGCCATCCCTACGGCGAGCTGAACATGGTGGTGCCGCTCGACGAGACGGCCGTGCTCGCCGGGCCGAGCGGCTGGTGCCACGCCGGCTGGACGGCGCCGGGGCCGGGCAGCCATCACTACCCGGAGGTCAAGGGCGGCGCGCTCATCGCCCTGTTCTTCCTGCCTGCCGGACGCATCTCCTACGACGTGAAACCGCCGGTCGAAGCGGAGACACGGCCGGGTCGGCCATAAGGGATGGCGGCGCTTGCGGGCTCGCACCCGGTGTAAGCCCGCACCTTCGACATCGGTCGATCCGGCTGCTCCGCACGTGCCTGGAGAGCCGGATCGATACGCCTGCACCAAGATTATACTTGTATTCATCCGCCGATGTCATTGAAAGATTTTATCTGGATTATATTCAAATATATTGGACTCTCGTTCAAATATTGCAAGGATTCCATCCGCGACGACGCGAATCGCTCGGTCGTCCCGGTCGCGCCTGCGGGTCAGCAGAAAGATGTCCTTGCTCGCGGGCACCGGTCCCAGATCGCAGATCCTCAGGAGCGGGTCGCTGCGGCCGATGTAATGCGGCAGGAGCGCCAGTCCGGCGCCCGATCTCGCGGCCATCGATTGCGCGAATTGGTCGGCCACTCGAAAGGCGAGACGTCCGTGCGGGAAGTGTCGCGCCATCCAGGTCGCTTCGGGCAGATAGGCATCCGCTTCGTCGAAACCGATGAAGACCGGATCCGCTCCCGCCTGGACCGATCGGCAGGCGTCCTCCGTTCCATAGAACCCGTACCCGACGGTCACGAGCCGTCGTGCGAGGACATCACCATCTTCGGGCTTCCCGAAGTGGATGGCGATGTCCGCCTCATGCCGCTCCAAGCTGACCGAGCGGTGGTTGGCCGCCAGTTCGATGTCGATCTTCGAATGCCGCGAGACCACCGTCGCCAGGCGCGACGTGAGAAAGCCGGTCGACAAGGCCGGCGGCGCGTTGATGCGGACCAGGCCGCTGGGCGCTCCACCCATCAGGCCACGACCTAGGATCTGGGCTGCTTGCTCCATGTCGCTCGCGGCTGCGAGAGCCTGCGCTCCGGCCGGCGTCAGGACGTAGCCATCGGCCCGCCGCTCGACGAGCTTTTCGCCCACGCTCTCCTCAAGGGAGCGGAGCCTCCGCGCGATCGTTCCGTGGTTCACGGACGACCTCCGGGCTGCGGCGGACAAGCTGCCGTGCCGCGCGAGGGCCAAAAAGATTCGCACGTCCTGCCAGTCGATTTCTGTGCGTTTTTTATCAGCATTGATCGAAAATAGCGAATTTTTTCGCCCACGACAGCGCCGTACAGGCTGACCATCGAACAGACAGGAAGAGGTTCAGCAATGTCGGATATCAGAAAGGTCGCGATCGTCACCGGCGCCTCCCAGGGGCTCGGCGAAGGCATCGTGCAAAGCTTACGTGCCCGCGGCTACGGCGTGGTCGCCACCTCGCGCAAGATCCAGCCCTCGGTCGATCCGGACGTCGTGACGGTCGCCGGCGACATCGGCGATTCCGCCACCGGGAAGCGCGTCGTCGCTGCAGCCCTCGAGAGGTTCGGCCGTATCGATACGCTCGTGAACAACGCCGGCATCTTCATCGGCAAGCCCTTCACCGACTATACCGAGGAGGATTACCGGCTGAAGCTGCGGACCAACCTCGACGGATTTTTCTTCACGACGCAGCAGGTCGTTCCGGTGATGCTCAAGCAGGGCAGCGGTCACCTCATCCAGATCACGGCCTCGACCGCCGAATTCGCCAGCTCGCGCGCCCCGGCTATCATCGCGATGCTGACGAAGGGCGGCCTGAACTCGGCCACCCGCGCCCTCGCGATCGAATACGCGAAGCAGGGCATCCGGGTGGACGCGGTCGTCCCCGGTGTGATCATGACGCCGATGCGCAACCCGGCACACTCCGAAGCCCTGGCGGCCTTCCACCCGATGAACCGCGTGGGCACGGTCGAGGACATCGTCCGCGCCGTGCTGTACCTCGAAGATGCCGCCTTCTCGACCGGCGAGATCATGCACGTCGACGGCGGCTTGATCGCCGGTCGCTGATACGATCTGGCGAGAGCGTCCCGCGGTGCTCTCCCGACTGAGGTGCGCGCCGGCGACTTCTCTCGCTCTCGTTCAGCAGGACATGTTTATCGCTAACTTCGAAGGGTTGATATCGAGCGTCGAGCGAACTTTCAGGCAGCATTTGTTGAGGGTTCAAAAGTAGCGCATACTGAAAAGGCGGCATACTAGCTGCGGACGCTGTCAATATTTCAGTCGGCAGCCGCCTGCATGTCCGTTGAATACATGGTTATAGTACGCCGACGCATGGTCACGTACCCGCACATAGTTGCGGGCGTACCCGCGGAGCGGAAGGGGAGGGACCTGGGCGGTCGGTCAACGGCGGCAAGAGTGCAGTCGCCTTCATCGGTGCACTATCGGGTCCAAGGTGCCGGATCAGCTTCCATGGCTCTCTTGTCGGCTTTCACAGAACCATACCGCCATCAGAGTTCGGCTCAGCGGCATCGGCAGACGTCTCCTGACTTGCTCCTCAACCCAGGAGCTTGTCATGCAGGAAACCTCAACCATTCCGTCTACCACGCGTGTTCCTTGGAACCGTGGCCGTATTGTCGGACCGAAACCACCCCTGAAGCCCAAGCACATCTGGGCCTTGCGAACCCGCCTGCAGCTCGCCAACCGTACGCGAGACCTCGCCCTCTTCAACCTTGCCGTCGTTAGCAAGCTGCGTGGGTGCGATCTCGTTCGCCTGCGCGTAAGCGACGTTCACCTCGGCGATGCGGTGCGTCTTCGAGCGACCGTGTGCCAGCAGAAGACCGGAAGACCGGTGCCCTTCGAGATCACCGAGCCGACACGCGAGGCGCTCGTGGATTGGCTGGCTTCGCGCAGCTTACGGGCGGGCGACTGGCTGTTCCCGAGCCGCTCTCGGCGTGGTCAGCACCTCACGACGCGACACTACGGTCGACTGGTTGACCAGTGGGTCGCCTTGATCGGCCTGGACCCCGCAGCCTACGGCACGCACAGCCTACGGCGAACGAAGGTCGCACTGGTCTACAAACGTACTGGCAACATCCGTGCCTGCCAACTGCTGCTTGGCCACACCAAGCTGGAGAGCACGGTGCGCTACCCCGGCATCGAAGTCGATGACGCGCTGATCCCGTCTGAGCAGACCGAGATATGAGTTGGGCGCCGCGGTCGGATTGACCGCGGCGTATCAACGAGGAGTTTTGCTCCCATGGTTAAGATGACCCAAAGCGGCCCCTCTCGGCCGCTATAGGGAACGACCGTTCGTAAGGGTTTTCCAGACATTCAATGCCGAGGCCGAGATATATTTTTTGACATTCACCACGTCACTATCCTCTAGCATCAAGCTCGTCAGCGCTGACGGCCCTTCGGGCTTTCTGGCAGCGATCGTCATTCTGGACAACTAACCCCGATCAACGGAATGACCGCTCGGGGTGCATGCTGAGCAAAAAAGCAGGTGCACACTAGAATTACAGAACAATTTTTTACACGGTGGTCGACCGGGCACCCTGAACGATGGTCTGGATGCCGTTGGGGCCCCGACAGAAGCCCTACGCCGAGCGTTCGCGAGAAGATACTTCTGCCACCCTCGCGTTTTCACACTGCCCTGTTCGAAAGCAGCTCCTCAACCCGTGCCTGCCATCGTCAGAACCGTAGGACGCTTGTGACGGCTCTGGTTGTCAAATAGCACCGTAACGGAACCACCACATCGGCTTTCAATCGCAGTCTAGTATTGCGAAAGGGTGATATGGACGGCCGAGTCAGGTTGCCATCATACCATTTATGCCTCTAGCTTGGCCTTGAACAGGTGAATGTTGGCTCCTAGCCAATCGGCAACAGACAGAGCCGGACGCCCAAGCAATTCTGACAATGTGCAGGTTGTCTCTGAGAGAACTGATTGTTGAAACAATCGGTCGAGACCGAGTAGTAGATCTGCAACCATCTCGTTGAGCCCTGAACCGATGAGGAGCTCGCGGTGTTCGGCAGGGGTGCGGTGCTGGTATGAAATTGTATGCCCGAGCAGGCGCGACAATTCCTCTGCAACTTCCGGCATGGTCACGGCCTTCGGGCCAGTGAGATGGTAGGCTCGCTGGGAATTCAGGTTCTCCTGATCTAGGATTGCGAAACGTGCAGCCTCGGCAATGTCGCGCGTGTCGATGAGGTTCACGCGACCCTGACCCGCAGCTCCTCCCCACGTCCCAGCGGCAACCGGGGCACCTGCTCGAGCCAGAATGTCGACGAACGAACTCGGGCGCAGGATGGTGTATCCGACATCAAGAGTCGCCAGATGCGCTTCGATCTGCATGTGCCAGTCGAACGGTGAACCGCCCCGGGTTTCCCGGAGGCTCCAACTTCTGAGAGGATGGAGCCATGACGAAGCGAACAACCCCTTTTTCCCCTGAGGTGCGCGAGCGTG
>NZ_JBEXZS010000262.1:0-3195 GCF_040593685.1 Methylobacterium sp. EM32
CCCCGTCGGTGAGCGGTCGTTTAAGGGTAGCCGGCTCGCCTGTCAACTCGCTCGGACCCGGAAGGATCTGATCGAGGCGACGGGGGAGGGCAGGGGGCTGCCCGGACCCCGCGGCCGGCCTGTACCCGATATGGGTATGCGCGTGCCGCGTACAAGCCCCTGCCGCCCTCACGCCGTCCGGCCAAGCGGCGGGGCGGCGGCGAAGCGCAGGATCTCCTGGTGGATCCGGTCGAGCGGGACCACCTTGGCCGCGGCACCGCGCTCGATCGCCTCCTTGGGCATCCCGAACACCACGCAGCTCTCCTCGTCCTGGGCGATCGTCAGGGCACCGGCGCGGCGCATCTCCAGGAGGCCGTTGGCGCCGTCGTCGCCCATGCCGGTCATCAGGATGCCCAGGGCGTTGGCGCCGGCGCCCTGCGCCGCCGAGCGGAACATCACGTCGACGGAGGGGCGGTGGCGCGAGACGAGCGGGCCGTCCTTGACCGCGACCGTGTAGGTTCCACCGGTGCGCTGAACGAGCAGGTGCCGCCCGCCCGGCGCGATCAGGGCGCGGCCGGGCAGGACGGCATCCCCGTTCTCCGCCTCCTTGACGGTGATCGCGCACAGGCTGTCGAGCCGGCGAGCGAAGGCGGCGGTGAAGTGCTCGGGCATGTGCTGCACCACGACGATGCCCGGTGAGTCCGCCGGCAGGAGCTCCAGCACGTCGCGCAGGGCCTCGGTGCCGCCGGTCGAGGCACCGATGCAGACGATCGGCTCCGTCCCGGTGACGCGGCGGGTCGGGACCGGCGGCGGCAGGACCGCGTCCGCCGACAGCTTGGCCTCCACGGTCCGGCGCACGGCCTGCCGCGGGCGCAGGCGCGAGCGGGCGGCGGCCCGCACGGCGTCGCAGACCCGCACCGAGGATTCGACCAGGAACTGGCGCGTGTCGATCCGAGGCTTCGGGAGCACATCGACGGCGCCGGCTTCCAGCACGTCGAAGAGCGTGCGCGAACCGGTCTCGGTCAGCGTCGAGCAGATGATCACCGGGATCGGCCGCTGCGCCATGATCTTGCGCAGGAAGGTGAGGCCGTCCATGCGCGGCATCTCGAGGTCGAGGATGATGACGTCGGGCACTTCCTCCTGGATGCGGCGCGCCGCGACGAACGGGTCGGCGGCCGTGCCGAGCACCGCGATGTCGGGCGCCGTGGCGAGGATCTGGCAGAGCGTCTGCCGGACGGAGGCCGAATCGTCCACGACGAGGACGCGGATCGGGGCGGTCGCGGGCATCACGAAAGATCCCTTCAGCGGCGGAAGACCGTGGACGTCACCTGGGTCAGGCCCGGGACGCCGGCGACGGACATCGATTCGGAATGGCCGACGACGAGGTAGCCGCCCGGGCGCAGGTGACCGGCCAGCCGCCCCAGCACCGCCTTCTGCGTCGGCCGGTCGAAGTAGATCAGCACGTTGCGGCAGAAGACGACGTCGACGTCGCGGTCGACGGCGTAGCGCTCGTCCATCAGGTTGAGGTGGCGGAAGCGTACCCGGCGGCGCAGCTCGGGGACGATCCGGCCGATCTGCCGGGCGGGGTCACGGGCGATCATGACGTAGCGGCGGCGGATCTCGGGCGGCACCGCGGCGAGCATTTCTTCGGAGTAGATGCCGTCGGCGGCGGAGCGCAGCACCTCCGTCGAGACGTCGGTGCCGAGGATCGCGTAGTCGAAGCGGTGGCCCGCGGCGATCATGTCCTGCAGCACCATCGCCAGGGTGTAGCCCTCCGCCCCCGTCGAGGCGGCGGCACTCCAGATCTTCAGGAGCGGGCGCTCGCCGCGATGGGCTGGCAGCGCGCAGAGCCGCGGCACCAGCTTCGACCGTAACAGGTCGAAATGCGCCGGCTCGCGGAAGAAGTCGGTCTTGTTGGTCGTCACGCAATCGACGAGGTGCACGAACTCGTCCGCCAGCCGCCCCTCGTCGAAGAGGTGGCGCGCATAGGCGTCGAGGCTGTCGAGATGGAGCGCCCGCACGCGCTTGCGCAGGCGCCCCTCCACCATCGTGCGCTTGGAGGCGGGCAGCTGGATGCCGACGCGCGCCTCGATGACCTCGGCGATCGACCGGAAGTAGCGCTCGCTCAGCTGCTGCGACGTGAGCGGGATGGCCGCGAGGGGGAGTGACACTGAGAGCACCCGTCCTCAGGCCGCGAGGGCGGGGCCGGCGAGCGCCGGCTCGTCGCCCGCCATCAGCCGCGCGAGGTCGAACACGACCACGAAGGCGTCGCCGCGCCGGCCGATGCCGGCGATGTAACTGGAGCGCCAGCGCCCGCCGACCTCGGGGGCCGCCTCCATCTCGGCGCGGTCGAGCTCCGTCACCTCGAAGACCCGGTCGGCGACGAAGCCGACCCGCATCGTGCGCTCCTGCCCCGGGATGTTGAGCAGGATGATCCGGGTCGCGGGCGTCGGCGCCTCCGACGGCAGGCCGAGCTTGGTCCGCAGGTCCACCACCGGGTAGCTCTGGCCGCGCACGTCGATCATGCCGACGAGGAAGGCGGGTGCCTGCGGCAGGGAGGCGGGCACGCGGTAATCCAGGATCTCCTGCACGTTCTCGATGTCGATCCCGAAGGTCTCGCGTCCGAGACCGAGGGTCAGATACTGCCACACACTCGACATCCTGGCGCTCCGCCTTGGCTGGCGGCCGGCCCCGCTTCGGGCGGGGCACGGCCTTCTGATGATCATGGGATGTGGGCGACGGGGCCCCCGCCCGGGGGCTCGATGCACCTCACGAAGCGCCCGCCGGGGGAGGGCGCTCGGTGAGAGGCACGGGGTGGAGCCTGCGGGCCATCGCCACCCGCAGGCTCCGTCACACTCAGGCGACGCGGGTGAAGTCGGCGTCGCGCGGGTCGCCTTCCCCCATGTCGAGGGCGAAGCCCCCACCGACGGCCTTCGCCGCCGCGCGGTTCGCCGCGATCCGCTTGGCCGGCGCCCGGGCGGGCGATTTCACCACCGTGGAGGGAGCCGCCATCCGGGACGCCGTGGCGCGCAGTTGCGAGACGGCGCCGTCCATCGGCCGCGACACCTCCGGTGCCTTGGCCCCGTCGATGCGGAAATAGGCGATCGTCGCCTGCAGCATCTCGGCCTGCGCCGCCAGCTCCTCCGACGTCGCCGATACCTGCTCCGACGCAGACGCGTTCTGCTGCGTCACCTTGTCGAGCTGCTGGATCGCCTG